>NZ_JBSFIK010000043.1:0-79871 GCF_053597535.1 Streptomyces sp. NPDC001348
CCACCCGAGTACATCCAGTACGCGGGTGATGCTCCGCCTTGCGAGGCACCGCACCGGACGCCGCGAGCTTCCCGGCAAACCTTTCCGGTCGCAGCACTAGTCCGGCCTCGGGGCCTTGACCCCGTGCACGCGCGCGTACTCCGCCGCGAGCCAGGGCCCCAGGTCGTCGAGGTAGGACCGCAGGACCTCCGGGTCGCCGACGGGCTCGTAGCCGTGCTCCGCGGCCGTCCGCATCTGCCGGGCGCGCTCCGGGTAGTACGCGCCGAACACCTCGGCCATCTCCCGCAGATCGCTGGTCCAGCCCTGCCAGCGGGGCATCACCAGGGTGAACCCGGTGCGCACGAGATGGCGTGACATGAACCGCACGAGCGGCCGCCGGGCCTCTTCGCGGTCCTCGGCACCCGCGACGCGCTCCCGCCAGCGGGGCAGGAAGAGCGCGAGGTCGCCGTTGGTCTCGCGGGCCAGGAGCGAGTCGGGCCGGTAGCGGGGCAGGAACGCGGCGAGGTCCTCCCCGAGCAGCGGGGTGCACAGGCAGGCGACGAACCACCCCATGTCGTACCTCTCCAAGTCGCTGAGCAGCCGCTCCCGGCCGAACAGCAGCGTCCCGACCCCGTCGATCTGCGGGAACTCCGCGTCCAGGCCCTCACCGAGGACCCGGGCCGCCTCCCGGTCAGCGTCCGCCGGCTCCTCCCGCAGGGCGACCAGCAGATCGAGATCGCTGCGCCCCACGCGCGCGGTGCCGCGCGGGATCGACCCGAAGAGGTACGCGCTGTGCATACGGTCCCCGAAGGCGTCCGCGAGACGGCCGCGGGCGGCGGTGACGACGGGGCGGAAGGCGTGCGGGATCCGTGTGAGAGAGCCCTCGCGTTCGAGGTGGCCCCGGGCGTCGATGCCCTTCGGGGGAAACGGTTCGGCCATGTGATCACTGTGCCGCGGCGGGGGCCCGGGGGCAGGTGATTTACGGCCGGCCCCTACGGCTGGATCTTCACCGCCCGCCCGGCCTGATCCTCACCGCCAGCGGAACACCCGCAAGCGGCGCGTCCCACTCCGGGAACGGCAGGCCACGGCGATGACGTCGCCGTGCGCGGCCACGAGCGGGTCGAAGGCGTAGCCGCGCGCCCTGCGCCGGGCCACGACCCGCCCGTCCGACGGGTCGAGAACACTCAGCCGGTTGCCGTACCCGTGCAGGGCCAGCAGCCAGCCGCGGTGGGCGAGCGGGACGACCGTGGAGGCATCGGACCTTGTCCGCCACTCCCACAGCGGCTCGCCGGAGGCGACCGAGTAGGCGCCGAGCCGTACGTAGTGCTCTTCCTCCACCCCGTCCACGGGCACCACCTGCACGGCGAGGACATCGCCCGTCACGGCCACCTGCTCGCCGAACTTCGCACAGTCGGGAGGCAGGCGCAGGGGAACGCCGCCGACGGACAGTCGTGGCCGGCCGCGGCTGCCGCGTGCCTCCAGCCGGGCGACGAAGGGCGCGGCGCGGAGCACCGCCTCGGGCTCGGAACGCCCGTCGGTCAGCCTGTGCGACCACCGGGTACGGCCCGTGCGCACGTCGTCCACCCGCAGCTTCGGTGCGCCGCCCCACTTGTCGACGACCGTCGCGAGCCGGCCCGCGCCCAGGGCCACCTCGCAGTGGTACTCGCCGAGGTGCCCCAACCGCTCCGCCTTCTCCCTGCGGGTCCAGGCGACCGTCCCGGAGGCCGTGTCCAGGGCGGTCAGGTCGACGTGTCGCACGTCGCGTGCGCCGTCGTCGTAGTGCAGCACCACGCCCACGCCGTCCTCGAGGTCCGGCGACACCACCCGGACGACGTCCTCACCCGGCGGCCGCCAGGTCCACAGGAGCGCCCCCGTGGTCATGCTGTAGGCGTCCAGCCGGTCGAACCGGGCGAGGACGACACAGGCATCCGTCACCCACAGCCCCACGGGCCTGTCCAGCTCGCCCTTCTCGTACGGCGTCCTCCACAGCCGCCGCGCCGAACGCCACAAGTCGGACCGCGTCCAGACCGACTCCGGCACCTTGTCCTCGACCATCCCCACCCCCGCGAGTCCGTCGCAGGGTACGCGAAAGGCCCCGCCTCACGGCAGGGCCTCACGCGCGTGTGCCGTCGGTCAGCGCGAGCGCTTCGCCAGGCGCTCCACGTCCAGCAGGATCACCGCGCGTGCCTCCAGGCGCAGCCAACCGCGCTGGGCGAAGTCGGCCAGCGCCTTGTTCACGGTCTCCCGGGAGGCGCCGACCAGCTGGGCCAGTTCCTCCTGTGTGAGGTCGTGGACGACGTGGATGCCCTCCTCCGACTGGACGCCGAAGCGGCGCGAGAGGTCCAGCAGGGCGCGGGCGACGCGTCCGGGGACATCGGAGAAGACCAGGTCGGACATGGCGTCGTTGGTCTTGCGCAGGCGGCGGGCGACGGCGCGCAGCAGGGCGCCGGCCACCTCGGGACGCACGTTCAGCCAGGGCTGGAGGTCACCGTGGCCGAGACCGAGCAGCTTGACCTCGGTCAGTGCGGTCGCGGTCGCCGTGCGCGGGCCCGGGTCGAACAGCGACAGCTCGCCGATGAGCTCACCGGGACCCACGACGGCCAGCATGTTCTCGCGGCCGTCGGGGGAGGTGCGGTGGAGTTTGACCTTGCCCTCGGTGACGACGTACAGCCTGTCTCCGGGGTCGCCTTCGTGGAACAGTGAGTCACCGCGCGCGAGGGTCACCTCACTCATGGAGGCGCGGAGCTCCGCGGCCTGCTCGTCGTCGAGCGCCGCGAAGAGCGGGTTGCGCCGCAGAACGTCGTCCACGAGTTCTCTCCCTTGTCGACCTGCTCAGGGGATCTTGCTCCCCCGTGTGCCAGGGGACCGTGTTCCCCATTTTGCCGGACGATCCAAACAGTGTGATCTGTCACAAGGATGCCGCACAGATGTCCCGGGGTAAGCGGCAGGGGTCCAATCGGGGACTGATCTTCCGGGTCCGGCGCGGATGTCGGTGCCGGGCTTTAGGCTGGCCGGGTGTCCAAATCGCCGGTGAGAGCACAGGCCAAGGGGGCTGCGCGGGTGGTTGTACGTCGGGATTCCGCTGTGGGCGAACAGGACCCCAGCGACAAAAGGAAAACGGTCAAAGCGGCCAAAAAGGTCCCGGTGGACGAGTCGCGCACCGCTCTGGTCCGCCGGGCCCGGCGCCTCAACCGCGAACTCGCCGAGGTCTACCCGTACGCGCATCCGGAACTGGACTTCGAGAACCCCTTCCAGCTGCTGGTCGCCACGGTCCTGTCCGCCCAGACCACGGACCTGCGGGTCAACCAGACCACGCCCGCGCTCTTCGCCAAGTACCCCACCCCCGAGGACCTGGCGGCCGCGAACCCTGAGGAGGTCGAGGAGATCCTCCGCCCCTGCGGGTTCTTCCGCGCCAAGACCAAGTCCGTCATAGGGCTCTCCAAGGCCCTGACCGAGCAGTTCGGCGGCGAGGTCCCCGGCAGGCTCGAGGACCTCGTCAAGCTGCCCGGCGTCGGCCGCAAGACCGCCTTCGTCGTCCTCGGCAACGCCTTCGGACGGCCCGGCATCACCGTGGACACCCACTTCCAGCGGCTGGTGCGGCGCTGGAAGTGGACCGCGGCGACGGAACCGGACAAGATCGAAGCCGAGGTCGGCGCGCTGTTCCCGAAGAGCGAGTGGACGATGCTCTCGCACCACGTGATCTTCCACGGCCGCCGCATCTGCCACGCCCGCAAGCCCGCCTGCGGCGCCTGCCCCGTCGCCGCGCTCTGCCCGGCGTACGGCGAGGGCGAGACGGACCCCGAGAAGGCCGAGAAACTCCTGAAGTACGAGAAGGGCGGCTTCCCCGGCCAGCGTCTGAAGCCCCCGCAGGCCTACCTCGACGCGGGCGGCAGGCCCGCGCCGCCGCTGGGGGCCGCATGACGGAGCGATCCAGGGCTCCCCTGGCGTTGGACACGGCAGAACGGGGGTGGGTATGAAGCACGCCGGCGACACCCGGAGCGGCGCGGTGACGCTCAGCAGGCAGGGCCTGCCGGACTGGCTCGACCCGGTGGCGCGGGCCGCGGAGACGGTTGAGCCGCTGCAGCTCAGCCGCTTCCTGCCGCCCGAGGACGGCGGGGGCCGCCAGTCCGCCGTGCTGGTCCTGTTCGGCGAGGGCGCCCGCGGTCCGGAGCTGCTGCTGATGGAGCGGGCGGGCTCGTTGCGCTCCCACGCCGGGCAGCCCTCGTTCCCCGGCGGCGCCCTGGACCCCGAGGACGGCGACCCGGCAGGCGACGGGCCGCTGCGGGCCGCTCTGCGCGAGGCCGAGGAGGAGACCGGACTCGACCCGTCGGGCGTCCAGCTCTTCGGCGTGCTGCCCAGGCTCTACATCCCGGTCAGCGGCTTCGTCGTCACCCCGGTGCTCGGCTGGTGGCGCGAGCCCAGCCCGGTGGGCGTCGTCGACCCGAACGAGACCGCCCGCGTCTTCACCGTGCCCGTGGCGGATCTCACGGACCCCGCCAACCGCGCCACCGCCGTGCACCCCAGCGGCCACCGAGGTCCGGCATTCCTGGTCGAATCGGCCCTCGTGTGGGGCTTCACCGCCGGGATCATCGACCGCCTGCTGCACTACGCGGGCTGGGAGCGGGACTGGGACCGGGAGAAGCAGGTCCCGCTCGACTGGCGGTCATGACAGGGTGAACCCGTGCTGTGTCTACCCGGGGGGCGACCCCCGGACCCCCGGCCGTGCTCGTGGGGCCGGAGTTCGAAGAGTCGAGGCCTGAAACGGTGAACGTGCTGGACATCCTGTTGCTGGTCGCGGCCGTGTGGTTCGCGATCGTCGGCTACCGCCAGGGCTTCGTGGTCGGCATCCTGTCGGTCACCGGCTTCCTCGGCGGCGGGCTCGTCGCCGTCTACGCACTGCCCGTCATCTGGGACGCCCTGACCGACAACGCGGAGGTCAGCACCACCGCCGCCGTCGTCGCCGTGGTGGTCGTCATCGTCTGCGCGTCCGTCGGGCAGGCCCTGACCACCCACCTCGGAAACAAACTGCGCCGTTACATCACCTGGTCCCCGGCCCGCGCCCTGGACGCCACCGGCGGAGCGCTGGTCAACGTGGTCGCGATGCTCCTCGTGGCATGGCTGATCGGCTCGGCCCTCGCGGGCACCACCCTGCCGACACTCGGCAAGGAGGTCCGGGGCTCCAAGGTCCTCCTCGGCGTCTCCCAGGCGCTCCCCGCCCAGGCCAACACCTGGTTCGCGGACTTCTCCTCGGTCCTCGCGCAGAACGGCTTCCCGCAGGTCTTCAGCCCCTTCGCCAACGAGCCGATCACCGACGTACGGCCCCCCGACCCGGCCCTGGCCGGAAGCGCGGTCGCCACACACGCCAAGCAGTCCGTCGTCAAGGTCGTGGGCACCGCCCAGAGCTGCGGCAAGGTCCTGGAGGGCACCGGCTTCGTCTTCGCCGACCGCCGCGTGATGACCAACGCGCACGTCGTCGGAGGCGTGGACGAGCCGACCGTGCAGATAGGGGGTGAGGGCCGCAAGTACGACGCGAAGGTCGTCCTCTACGACTGGCACCGCGACATCGCGGTACTCGACGTGCCGGACCTCAGGGCGCACGCCCTGCAGTTCTCCGCGAAGGACGCGACGAGCGACGACGGCGCGATCGTCGCGGGTTTCCCGCAGAACGGCTCGTACGACGTCCGCGCCGCGCGTGTGCGCGGGCGCATCACGGCCAACGGCCCGGACATCTACCACCGTGGCACCGTCCGCCGTGACGTCTACTCGCTCTACGCCACCGTCCGCCAGGGCAACTCCGGCGGCCCGCTGCTCACGCCCGAGGGCAAGGTGTACGGCGTGGTCTTCGCGAAGTCCCTCGACGACGCCGACACCGGTTACGCGCTCACCGCGGACGAGATCCGGCAGGACATCGACCAGGGGCGTACCGCGAACCAGCAGGTGGGCACCGACAGCTGCGCCCTCTAGCGGCGGTTCAGCCGCGGGGATGACGCAGACGTACCGAGACCCAGCGGGCCCGGCGGCGCAGGATGCGTGGAATTCCGACCCGGAGATCCGTGCTCTGCATCTGCGGAGCGCCATTCCCGTGCGAGCTCAGGCCTGCGGCCGAGCGGCGGTTCCGGGGTGCGTCACTGTAGTCGTGCGTCCAGCCCATACCCCGACGTGTGCCCGGGCCCCAAGGTCGATAACCGCTTCGGAGGCCCTCAATTGGCCTATGCGCTGGGCATGTGGCCGTTCGTGGAACAGGTGTTCAGGCTCCGGATACCGGGCGCATTGGCGCGGTCACCGATCCGGCTCGAGCCGTTCCGGCCACCCGGCCCCGGACCGTCGCACGCGCGTGCGGCAGCCGGACACGGCGCGCGCGTGCCAGCGGGCAGCCGAGGTCGGCGCACGCGTGTCAGCGGTCGGGTTCCGGGTCCTTGAGCCAGTTGATGAGTTCGGCGGAGAACGCCACCGGGTCCTCCTCGTGCGGGAAGTGCCCGAGCCCGTCGAACAGCCGCCAGCGGTACGGTGCTTCGACGTACTCACCCGAACCCGCGGCGCTCCGTGTGCGCATGACGGGATCGAGGGAGCCGTGCAGATGCAGCGTGGGCACGCGCACCGGCCGCTTCATCCGGCGGTTGAACTGGATGCCGTCCGGACGCGCCAGTGACCGCACCATCCAGCGGTACGGCTCGATCGAGCAGTGCGCGGTCGACGGGATGCACATGGCACGGCGGTACGTCTCCACCACGTCGTCGTCCGGCAGCCGGGGCCCGGACCAGTCCCGGATCAACTCGCCCACCAGCGCCCCGTCGTCGGCGGTCAGCTGCCGCTCCGGGATCCACGGCCGCTGGAACCCCCAGATGTAGGAGCCGGCCACCGTCTGCCGGGCGTCCCGCAGCATCGCCGCGCGCCAGCGCCGCGGATGCGGCATCGACACCACCGCGAGCCGCCGCACCAGCTTGGGCCGCATCGCGGCCGCCGTCCAGGCCAGATAACCGCCCAGGTCGTGGCCGACCAGCGCGGCGTCCGGCTCGCCGAGGGAGCGCACCACACCGGTGATGTCGAGGGCGAGGTTGGCCGGGTCGTACCCGCGCGGCGTGCGGTCACTGCCGCCCACGCCCCGCAGGTCCATCGCCACCGCCCGGAACCCGGCGTCGGCGAGCGCGCCGAGCTGGTGCCGCCACGCCCACCAGAACTGCGGGAAGCCGTGCAACAGCAGCACCAGCGGTCCGTCGCCGACCTCGGCGATGTGGAAACGGGCGCCGTTGGCGGCGACGTCCCGGTGCGTCACCTCGCGGCCACCGGGTACGTCCAGCCGTGCGACCGAGAAGGGGTGCGCCGAAGCGGCGGGGTCCGTCATGACGACGAGCGTGCCACAGCCTCGATGGCTGCGGGGGACCGGTCCTCCAGGGCCGGCTCCTGACGGGGGTGCGGCTTGGCCTTCTGCAGGACGCCCGCCGTCTCCTTCACGGAAGCGGCGACCTTCTGCCGGCCCTTGCTCTTCTGCGCCTTCTTCGCGAACACGACCCCGATCAGCGCGAGACCACCGGCGACGAGGACGTTGGCGGCGAAGGACAGCAGGAAGCAGACCGCCAGATTCCAGCCGCTCCACGTCCGGATGCCGTACGCGAGGGCGAAGTTGAGCATCGGCAGGGAGAACAGCAGCACCGCGCCGGCCACCGTGAAGGCGCCGCCGCTGGTCGCGCCGCGCTTGACGTCCTGCTTCAGCTGGGCCTTGGCCAGCGCGATCTCGTCATGCACCAGCGCCGACAATTCGGTCGTCGCCGAGGCGAACAGCTGGCCGATGCTGCGTTCGGCGCCGACCGGGCTGCCGTCGGGTGCGCTCATCGCGGTCTCCCTCTTCGTCTTTTCTGCCGTCTCGTTTTGTACCGTCTCGTCAGATCATGCCGGACGGTCGCCTTCCTCGCCTGCCCTGCCCGGCACTTCGGCACGCTCGTGGCGCCCCGGGACCGTGCCCGCGAGGTCCGCGGCGAGCCGTCGGTGCTCGGCCGCCTTGTGCTCGAGGAGCTCGGCCATACGCAGGTGGTAGGCCGGGTCGTCCTGTTCGTAGACGTCCGGGACGCCGTCGAGGTCCTCGTCCCGTTCCTCCTCCTCGCACAGCCGGCGGTACTTTGCGTTGCGGATCTTCAGCAGGACCGTCGCGCCCATTGCCGCGATCAGCGACCCGGTCAGCACGGCGGCCTTGACCTCGTCGGTCAGGGTCGCCTCGCCCGCGAAGGCGAGCTCGCCGATGAGCAGGGAGACGGTGAACCCGATGCCGGCGAGGGTCGCCACGGCGAAGACGTCCGCCCACTCGAGGTCGTCGCTGAGCGAGGCCCGGGTGAAGCGGGCGGTCAGCCAGGTGCCGCCGAAGATGCCGAGCGTCTTGCCGACGACCAGGCCCAGCACCACACCCAGTGTCTGCGGCTTGGTGAACACGTCCGCGAGCGCCCCGCCGGATATCGACACACCCGCACTGAACAGCGCGAACAACGGCACGGCGAGTCCCGCCGACAGGGGGCGCACGAGATGCTCGATGCGTTCGGCGGGCGAGTGCTCCTCACCCTCGCGGGTGGTGCAGCGCAGCATCAGGCCCATGGCGACGCCCGCGATGGTGGCGTGGACACCGCTGTTGTACATCAGGGCCCAGACGACCAGCGCGAGCGGCACGTACACGTACCAGCCGCGTACGCCCGCACGCAGCAGCAGCCAGAAGACGACGAGCCCGGCGACCGCGCCGCCGAGTGCGGCGAGGTGGATGCGCTCGGTGAAGAAGACCGCGATGATCAGGATCGCGAACAGGTCGTCGACGACGGCGAGCGTGAGCAGGAAGGCGCGCAGCGCACTCGGCAGCGCGGTGCCGATGACCGCGAGCACGGCGAGCGCGAAGGCGATGTCGGTCGCGGTGGGCACCGCCCAGCCGGCGAGCGAGCCGCCACCGGCGGCGTTGGTGAGGGTGTAGACGAGCGCCGGTACGGCCATGCCGCACAGCGCGGCGAGCACGGGCAGTGCGGCGGCCTTCGGGTCCCTGAGGTCACCGGCGACGAGCTCGCGCTTGAGCTCGATTCCGGCGACGAAGAAGAAGACCGCGAGCAGTCCGTCGGCGGCCCAGTGCGTGACGGAGAGGTTCAGGCCGAGGACGCCGGGGCCCAGGTGGTACTGGCTGACGGTCTCGTAGCTGTGGCGCAGCGCGGGGATGTTCGCCCAGACCAGGGCCGCGACGGCGGCGGCCAGCAGCAGCACGCCGCCGACCGTCTCGGCGCGCAGGGCGTCCGCGACGTAGGTCCGCTCGGGCAGCGACAGCCGCGCGAAGACCTTGCGGGTGGTGGTGCGGGGCGCGGGCACGGGGAGACCTCCGGTCGGTGGGCAGGACGGAGCACATGCCGACCAGACTTCCCGGCGCACCTGATGTTGACGTTGTCGTTGCTTTGCTTAGTTTACCTAACGTGCGTACCGGGTGCGCCGTGGATGGATCCAGCGATCCCCACGGTAGGTGCGAAAAGGGCACCCGGCGCGCTGGTCGCCGGGTGCCCCCGCAAGCCGTGCCCAGTCGTGCCGGGCTCGGTCCGCGCCGCTCAGTCCTCGCTGGGCGCCGCGGGCAGCTTCGCCTGGATGAGGTTCATGACCGTGGCGTCGGTCAGCGTGGTGACGTCACCGAGCTGGCGGTTCTCCGCGACGTCCCGCAGCAGGCGTCGCATGATCTTGCCGGAGCGGGTCTTGGGGAGTTCCGCCACCGGCAGGATCCGCTTGGGCTTGGCGATCGGGCCGAGCGTGGCGCCGACGTGGTCGCGCAGCGCGCCGATGAGTTCGTCGTCCTCGGACGCCGTACCCCGGAGGATCACGAAGGCGACGATCGCCTGCCCGGTCGTCTCGTCCGCCGCGCCGACCACGGCCGCCTCGGCCACGGACGGGTGCGAGACCAGCGCGGACTCCACCTCGGTGGTGGAGATGTTGTGCCCGGACACCAGCATCACGTCGTCGACGCGGCCGAGGAGCCAGATGTCCCCGTCGTCGTCCTTCTTCGCCCCGTCACCGGCGAAGTACCTGCCCTCGAAACGGGACCAGTAGGTGTCGATGAACCGCTGGTCGTCGCCCCAGATGGTGCGCAGCATCGACGGCCACGGCTCGGTCAGCACCAGGTAGCCACCGCCGCCGTCCGGCACCTCGTTCGCCTCGTCGTCGACGACGGTCGCGGAGATGCCGGGCAGCGGGGTCTGGGCGGAGCCGGGCTTGGCGGCGGTGACGCCCGGCAGCGGGGAGATCATCATCGCGCCGGTCTCGGTCTGCCACCAGGTGTCGACGACCGGCGTCCGGTCCCCGCCGATGTTCTTGCGGTACCAGATCCACGCCTCCGGGTTGATCGGCTCGCCGACGGAGCCGAGGACGCGGAGGGAGGAGAGGTCGAACTTGGCGGGGATGTCGTCTCCCCACTTCATGAACGTACGGATCGCGGTCGGCGCCGTGTACAGGATCGTCACGCCGTACTTCTGCACGATCTCCCAGAACCGGCCCTGGTGCGGGGTGTCCGGCGTGCCTTCGTACATCACCTGCGTCGCGCCGTTGGCCAGCGGTCCGTAGACGATGTACGAGTGCCCGGTGACCCAGCCGACGTCGGCCGTGCACCAGTAGACGTCGGTCTCCGGCTTCAGGTCGAACACCGCCCAGTGCGTGTACGCCGTCTGCGTCAGATAACCGCCGGAGGTGTGCAGGATGCCCTTCGGCTTGCCCGTCGTGCCGGAGGTGTAGAGGATGAACAGCGGGTGCTCCGCCTCGAACGCCTCCGGTGCGTGTTCGGCGGACTGCCGCTCGACCAGGTCGTGCCACCACACGTCCCGCTCGTCGTTCCAGGCGACCTCCTGGCCGGTGCGGCGTACGACGAGCACGTGGTCCACGTTGTCGACCTTGGCGACCGCCTCGTCGACGGCCGGCTTGAGCGCGGAGGGCTTGCCGCGCCGCCACCCGCCGTCGGAGGTGATGACGACACGGGCGTCGGCGTCCTGGATGCGGGTCGCGAGCGCGTCGGCCGAGAAACCGCCGAAGACGACCGAGTGCGCGGCGCCGATACGGGCCGAGGCCAGCATCGCGATCGCGGTCTCCGGGATCATCGGCATGTAGATGGCGACCCGGTCGCCCTTGCGGACCCCCAGCTCCAGCAGGGCGTTCGCCGCCTTGGACACCTCGTCCTTCAGTTCGGCGTAGGTGAGGGCACGGCTGTCGCCGGGCTCGCCCTCGAAGTGGATGGCGACCCGGTCGCCGTGCCCCGCCTCGACGTGCCGGTCCACGCAGTTGTAGGCGACGTTGAGCCTGCCGTCCTGGAACCACTTGGCGAACGGCGGGTTCGACCAGTCCAGCGTCTCGGTGGGCTCGGTGGCCCACGTCAGCCGGCGTGCCTGCTCGGCCCAGAAGCCGAGCCTGTCAGCCTTGGCCTGTTCATACGCCTCCGCCGTGACGTTGGCGTTCTCGGCCAGCTCGGCGGGCGGCACGAACCTGCGCTCTTCCCTGAGCAGGTTGGCCAGGCTCTCGTTGCTCACGACATCTCCCTCTCGCAGGGTGTCCGTTGTGTCCCAGGCCACAGCTCATCAGACCCGGGGGTCCGGTGACAAGGGGCGACGTACAATTGGTTTAGACCTGTGTGTTCATCTGGTCTTCTACGGTCCCTTGCGGCGCTTGAGGGAAACCCGGCGGAAGGGATTCGGGGCGGGCCGCCTGCGGCGGCTCGCGCCCCTGGGCTCTTCGCGGAGTTCGACCGGCGCCATGGGGATACGGTGACGTCTTTCACACTTCGACGCGGAGGGCACTGGGCGTCGCGCCCCGACCGCGCCGAGCGGACCCCGGAGGGAGCGGACCCCGGAGGGGAGCGGGTCGTCATGGACGTGATCGCGGTGGATCAGCTCACGGTCACCGGGGCGGCGGCCGCGTTCGGCATCCGCCAGCTCACCGCACGCGTACATGTCCACCGGGCCCGCAAGTCCCTGCGACCGGAGGCGGATCCGCCCGCCCCGGCCCGCTGGGCGCCGAGCGCGCGCAGCGGGAGCCGCATCACGCCGACAGGTCTTGCGCCGGCGCCCGGTCGAACAGTTCGTCTCCTCTCTTTGCGTCGAGCAGGTACGTCTGGTCCTCGCCCACATGGACATACATGCCGTGCAGCTCCAGCGTTCCTCCCTTCAGGGCGCGCGCGACCGACTCGTGGGCGCGCAGATGGTCCAGCTGCTGGATCACGTTGGTCAGACAGAGCTGCTCCAGCGCATCCACGGCGGACCGGCCGGCCAGCCGTGCCCCGGGGCCGGCGCCGTCGGCCATCCGCTCCAGGCTCGGCAGCCCGTGCCCGAGCCACCGTTTCAACGGTGTCCGCGCACCCGTCTGCTCCAGGTCGAGCAAGGTCTGCATGGCCCCGCACCCGGAGTGGCCGCAGACCGTGATGGACCGCACTTTCAGCACGTCGACCGCGTACTCGACAGCAGCCGCCACCGAGTCGTCGCCGCTCTCCTCACCCGGCAGCGGGACCAGGTTGCCGACGTTGCGCACGACGAGGAGGTCGCCCGGGCCACTGGAGGTGATCGTCGAGGTGACGAGCCGCGAGTCGGCGCAGGTGAGGAAGAGCCGGGACGGGCGCTGCCCCTCCCGCGCCAACTCGCCCCGTACCAGGAGCGGGGGCGCGGTGTCGCGCCGGAGGGCGCTGATGCCGCGTGCCAGGTCGCGGCCGCCGTCTGGTCCGGTGTCGGGTCTGCCGTCGGGGCTGCCGTCGGGTCTGGATCCGCGCCGGCCGGATGTGGTGGTCGGGGTACCGCCCCCGCGGCCGGTGAGTTCGGCGGATCCGCCCAGCGCGGTGTGCGCCAGCTGCCAGTCCCGCAGCGACTCGTACGCCGCGTGGTCCATGAACGAGCCGTGCAACTCCACGACGGCGTGGGCGCCTTGCGGCACGAGGTGCAGGACGCGGCTGAGCCGTGGCACCGCGAGGAACGTCAACTCGCCTCTCACCCGGACGTAGTGGACTCCTCCCGTCTCTTCGTGCGTGACACGGGTGCGGGCGAGCCGGTTCAGCGCGACGGCGACGGCCACGGCGACGCCGGACAGCACGCCCTCGAGCACGCCGAGGAACACCACGCCGAGAGTGGTGGCGGCGTACACCAGCGCCTCGCGGTGGCGGGTCACCGTGCGGATGTGGTGCAGGGACACCATCTGGATGCCGACGGCCATCACCAGGGCGGCGAGCGATGCGAGCGGGATGAGCTCCAGGACCGGAACCATCAGCAGCGCGGCGACCATGACGAGAACGCCGTGCAGCATGGTGGAGTTCCGGCTCACGGCGCCGCCCCGTACATTCGCCGAACTCCGCACGGCCACCCCCGCGACGGGCAGTCCGCCCAGCGCACCGGAGACGATGTTGGCGGCGCCCTGGCCGAGCAGCTCCCGGTCCAGGTCCGAGCGGCCGACGCGGTTCTGCGGAGCGGGGCGCCCGGCGACCAGCTTGTCCACGGCGACCGCTCCGAGCAGCGACTGCACGCTGCACACCAGCGTGGTGGTCAGCACTGCGGTGACGAGGCCGGGCACGGGCCCTTCGGGCAGTCCGGCCAGGGCATGGCTGTGCCAGGACGGCAGGTCGACCCTGGGCAGCGACAGCCCGGTGAGCCAGGCGGTCGCGGTGGCCCCGGCGACCGCGACGAGCGCGGCCGGGATCCTGCGCAGCAGCCGGCCGGGGCGGCCGGGCAGTCGTGGCCAGGCCAGCAGCAGGGTCAGCGTCAGCGCGCTCGTCGTCACGGCCGCGGGATGCAGATGGGCCAACTGGTACGGCAGGCCCAGGAGGTTGTCGAGGACGGAGCTGTGCGGGCTGCCGCCCAGCACGATGTGCAGCTGGGCGACGGCGATGGTCACACCGATGCCGGCGAGCATGCCGTGCACCACGGCCGGGCTCACGGCGAGCGCGGAGCGTGCCACGCGCAGACAGCCCAGACCGAGTTGGGCCAGGCCCGCCAGGACGGTGATGGCGCAGGTCGTCCGCCATCCGTAGCGGTCGATCAAGCCGGCGGTGACGACGGTGAGTCCGGCTGCCGGGCCGCTGACCTGGAGGGGGCAACCGCCCAGCCGCCCTGCCACGATCCCGCCGACCGCAGCGGCGACCAGCCCGGCCTGGAGCGGGGCGCCCGTGGCGAGAGCGATGCCGAGGGACAGGGGTAGAGCGATCAGGAAGACGGCGACCGACGCGGACAGATCGGCGCCGGCGACACGGAAGCGGCGGGGCGGACTGTGTGGTTGGTGGGGGCGCTCGGTCGGTGCCGGGGGCTGGGGCTGGGTGGGGGCGCAGGCTGACATGTTCCCGTCTCCTCCGGGGTGGCGCGGTCGGGTAACCGGTCGCGGCCGCGGGTCGCGGCGTGCGGTGCGGGATGGATCAACGCAACGATCAACGCGTAGTAAACGAATCGTAATGCAGAGTAAAAGTCGGGCATGGATTTTTGCCGCAAAAGGTGCATTAGTTCACCCGCTGGAGTGATGCGAGCTGTTTATCGGCTTGTCGTATTAATTCCTTCTCGGCCCTCGTGCGACCTTGGCGGCGCTGCCGACGAAACCGGCAGTCCACCACAAAACGCCCTCGTCAGCGTTTGTCTGAGAGAAGGAAGAAGGTGGGCGGAACATGGCCGCCACCCAGAGGATCGCCGCGGGAGCCATGGTCGCCGCGGCCTGTGCCGCGTCGCTGGCCGGTTGCGCCGGCGGCTCCAGCGGCTCCAAGGAAGGAGCCCCCGGCCCGCAGAAGGGAGCGCCGCCGCCCGGCAGCGTGCTCCGGCTGATCGGCGACGGCTCCACCGCGTACACCGGCTCGCAGCCGCATCTGCCCAGACCCGAGCGGCTCGAACCCGGTCAGAAGCCTCCCCAGTTCGTGGTCTTCTCCTGGGACGGGGCGGGCGAGGACAGCCAGAAGCTGTTCTCCCACTTCCGCAAGGTCGCCAAGGCCAACAACGCGACCATGACCTACTTCCTCAGCGGCGTGTACCTGCTGCCCAAGGAGAAGCGCGACCTCTACAAGCCGCCGCAGCACGCGCCGGGCAGCTCCGAGATCGGCTTCAACGACGAGCAGGGCATCACTGACACCGTCAGGCAACTGCGCCTCGCCTGGCTGGAGGGCAACGAGATCGGCACCCACTTCAACGGCCACTTCTGCGGCAACGACGGCGGGGTGGGCACTTGGTCGGTGGAGGAGTGGAAGAGCGAGATCGCCCAGGCCAAGGAGTTCGTGAAGACCTGGAAGACCAACACGGGCATGAAGGACGCGCCTCCGCTGCCCTTCGACTACGACAAGGAGCTCGTCGGCGCCCGCACCCCCTGCCTGGAAGGCCAGAAGAACTTCATGCGGGCGGCCCGCGACCTGGGCTTCCGCTATGACACCAGCGGGGTCGACGACCAGGTCTGGCCGAAGAGGAAGAACGGCCTGTGGGACCTGTCGATGCAGCTCGTGCCCTTCCCGGGGCACTCCTACGAGCAGTTGACCATGGACTACAACTTCATGGTCAACCAGTCGGGCACCTCGACCCAGGGGGATCCCGATAAGTACGACTACTGGGGTGACCAGATGCGGGACGGCCTGCTGAAGGGCTTCTACCGCGCCTACGACGGCAACCGTGCGCCCCTGATCATCGGCAACCACTTCGAGTCCTGGAACGGCGGCACCTACATGCGCGCCCTCGACGAGGTCGTCGAGCAGGTGTGCAACAAGCCGGAGGTGCGCTGCGTCTCCTTCCGGCAGCTCGCCGACTGGCTGGACGCCCAGGACCCGCAGGTGCTGGCCAGGCTGCGCACGCTGAACGTGGGCGAGGCCCCCCGGCAGGGCTGGGCGTCCTTCCTGTCGGGCCGCACCGCCCCGGCTCCGAAGGGGGTGCCGGGGGCGCCCGCGGTCCGGCAGTAGACGCGGAGGCGGTGGCCGTCAGGCGGGGGCGGCGACCGCCTCGCTGAGCACGAAGGCGGGGTCGACCTGCGCCGCCAGGTCGGCCCCGGTGCGCTCGTTGCCCCACGACTGTGCGTTCCTCAGGTGGAAGTGCACCATCTGGCGGGTGTAGCGCTCCCAGTCCCGCAGTTCGTACGTCGCGTCGGCGGCGGCCCGAAGTGCGCGCAGGGCGTGGCCGTTGGTGTCCTCCAGGAGGTCGAACCGGGGCGGCCTGCCCTTCTCCATCGCGCGTACCCACTCCGAGTGCCCGACGGTCACCAGCAGGTCGTCCCCGGCCTCCGCACGCAGGAAGTCGACGTCGTCCTGGCTCTGCACCTTGTTGCCGACGACCTTCAGGTTGACGCCGAAGTCGCGGGCGTACTCCTTGTACTGGCGGTAGACGGAGACCCCCTTCCGGGTCGGCTCGGCGACGAGGAACGTGATGTCGAAGCGGGTGAACATTCCGGAGGCGAAGGAGTCCGAGCCCGCCGTCATGTCGACCACGACGTACTCGTCCCGGCCGTCGACCAGGTGGTTCAGGAACAGCTCCACCGCTCCCGTCTTGGAGTGGTAGCAGGAGACCCCCAGGTCGGCGTCCGTGAAGGAGCCCGTGACCATCAGACGGGCGGCACCGCCGTCGAGTTCCACCGGCCGTGCGCAGGCGTCGTACACCGGGTTGGGCTCCCGGACCCGCAGCAGCCGCGAGCCCTCGCCGGGCGGGGTCGTCTTGATCATCGTGGCGGCCGAGGCGATGCGCGGGTTGCTGCCGCGCAGATACTCCTTGATCAGTGACAGCCGCTCGCCCATCGCGGGCAGGGCTCCCGTCTCCCTGTCGTCGAGGCCGAGCGCGGCGCCGAGGTGCTGGTTGATGTCGGCGTCGATGGCGACCACCGGCGCTCCGGCCGCCACCAGGTGGCGGATGAAGAGGGAGGACAGCGTGGTCTTGCCGCTGCCGCCCTTCCCGACGAAAGCAATTTTCATGTTCACCAAGAGTAGTCAGTCGATGACTTGAAGTGTCGGCTGGAGTGAAGAAGACCACTCCTTCGTGGGGCGGAGCGCCGGGGTGCGTAGGGTCGTACTCATGAGTACGACAGGCGCGTCCGCCGATCCGCTCGCGACCCTGGGCTCACTGCCCGGTGTGGCCGAGTCCGTGGAGTCCGTGCGCAAGGCCGTGGACCGGGTCTACGGGCATCGCATCATGCGGCGCCGCAGCAATGCGGTCACCTCGGAAGCGGCGCTGCGCGGCGCCCGGGGCTCCGCGGCGCTGTCCGGCGCCGACTGGGCCCTGGAGGAGGTGCGCCGGCGCACCGACTTCAGCGGCGACGACGAGGCGCGCGTGGTGGGCGCGGCCCTGCGGCTGACCGCGGAGGCCGGTCAGATGCTGTCCATCTGGCGGCAGTCCCCCCTGCGGGTGCTCGCCCGGCTGCACCTGGTCGCCGCGGCGGGCAGGGGTGACGACGTCGGGCGGCCGCGCCGGGCCGGGGAGCCGGCCGACGAGCCGCTGATCGAGCTGGCGCTGCCGGACGCCGCCGAGGTGTCCGGTCGGCTGGAGGGTCTCGCGCAGCTGATCATCTCGGGCAGCTCGGCGCCCGCCCTGGTGACGGCCGCGGTGGTGCATGGCGAGTTGCTCGCGCTGCGCCCCTTCGTGTCCCACAACGGGCTGGTCGCGCGCGCGGCCGAGCGGATCGTCCTGATCGGCAGCGGCCTGGACCCGAAGGCGGTCTGTCCGGCCGAGGTGGGCCACGCGGAGCTCGGCCGTGCCGCGTACGTGGCGGCCCTGGACGGCTATGTCTCGGGAACGCCGGAGGGCATGGCGGCCTGGATCGCCCACTGCGGCAGGGCGGTCGAGCTGGGCGTGCGCGAGTCGACGGCGGTTTGCGAGGCGCTGCAGCGCGGGGCCGCCTGACGGAAGAAGGCCCCTGGAGTCCCCTACGACGGGCCAGTCCCCTACGACGGGCCAGTCCCCTACGACGGGCCAGTCCCCTACGACGGGCCAGTCCCGTACGACGGGCCTGAACAGGGTTGCGGCGGTACGAGAGTTCGTACCGCCGCTGGCATGATCACCGAGTTACCAAGCGTCCTCGATATGTCGCCCATCAGGTCGGGATCTTTGCCCGTCACCTGGTGCGGCTGGCCCGTAATCGACGGGTCGACGTCGCGTGGGTGCCCGGTTCTCATGCTCGGTCCGTGGGGCCAAATGCGTTTTAAAGGTGATCCTCGCGGATGTCCTTCGGTCTCGCGGGCCGTTAAGTCCTTTGTACTGCAGGTCCGGAGCAACCGGAACCCCTGTCCGCAGTTCTTTACCTCCAGCACCAAAACGGTCACAAACGGTTCATGTCACTGAGCTGCGCCGTCGGCTGGCGTACCAGACGAGTCCCGCGGTGGCCGCCGCCGCTCCTATCGCCGCCGCCGCGATCAGGGTCGGCCGGGGCGGTACCGAGAGAGTGGGCAACCGCTTCTTGAGGCGCACCGGACGGTGGAAGTCCAGGATCGGCCAGCCGCGGGCGAGCGCCTCGCGGCGCAGGGACCGGTCCGGGTTCACGGCGTGCGGATGTCCGACCGCCTGCAGCATCGGCAGGTCGGTCGCCGAGTCGCTGTAGGCGTAGCAGCGGTCGAGGTCGTACCCCTCGGACTCGGCCAGCTCCCGGATCGCCTCCGCCTTCGTGGGGCCGTAGGCGTAGTACTCCACCTCGCCGGTGAAACAGCCGTCGTCGCCCACGACCATGCGGGTGGCCACCACCCGGTCCGCCCCGAGGAGCTCACCGATCGGCTCGACCACCTCGGCGCCCGACGTGGAAACGATCACCACGTCGCGGCCGGCCGTGTGGTGCTGCTCGATGAGGGAGGCGGCCTCGTCATAGATGATCGGGTCGATCAGGTCGTGCAGGGTCTCGGCGACGATCTCCTTCACCTGCTGCACGTTCCATCCGCGGCACAGCGCCGACAGGTACGCGCGCATGCGCTCCATCTGATCGTGGTCGAGACCCCCGACCAGGAAGACGAACTGGGCATATGCGGTACGCAAGGCGGCCCTGCGGTTGATCAGTCCGCCTTGGTAGAACGACTTGCTGAAGGTGAGTGTGCTCGACTTCGCAATGACCGTCTTGTCCAGGTCAAAGAAGGCTGCTGTGCGGGGCAAGGAGTGGTTTTCCACGCCCCTGAGCATAGGCGCCCACCATTCGGCGTAAGGTGGGGCGCGTGGGTTTGCCTGAGAGGGCTCTCGGGTACACCATGGAAGTCACGGATCGTTCGCGACCGTGCTAACCCGGTCCGACTCCTCCCCCCCCGAGTCGGCCGTGGGGACGACCCCCGCTCTCCCCCCCGGCGGGGGTCGTCGCATGTCCGGGTGGGTTTTTCCCTTCCTTCAGGCGGTTGCCGGGCCCTTGGCGGGCGGCGGTGACCGCCGTCTCGGCATGCCCATGATCCGTCACTGACGGTAGTCGGTGTGCCGCGCTCCGGAAGCTGAACGGGGAGCGGCGCAGGGGTCACCGGTATGGGTGATGGCGATATTCACAACCACTGAGTTGTCCACAGTTTTCCACCAAGATCCACACGATTTCCGGGATCGCTGCACCGTGATTCCAGCGCGCTCCCGCCGGGCGAGTTCATGGCCGGTTCTGTTTGCAGGAGCGTCAATGGCCGGTTCGTATCGGCCGCTCATATGGAGGCCGCTTGCCGGTTCTTCACACGTTCGGGAATCGCGTGGCCGCAGGGGACTGCGCGCACCACGCGGCGAAGGGGGAACACGAGATGGCCAAAACCGTCACCCACGATCCACCGCCCGCGACCGCGGGGCGGCCGCTGATCGTCACGGAGGACGCCCAGCTCCTCGACGACCTGCTGCGCCTGTGCGCGGCGGCGGGCGCCACACCAGAGGTGCACCCCCGCGTACCGGAACGCGGCGGTGGCTGGGAGGCGGCCCCGCTCGTCCTGGTCGGGGACGATGCGGCGCGCCGGGTCCGCGGTGCCACGCGCAGACAGGGAGTGGTGCTCGTCGGGCGTGACCAGGACGACGCCGGCGTCTGGAAACGGGCCGTCCAGATCGGCGCCGACAACGTCCTGATCCTCCCCGAGGGTGAGCAGTGGCTGGTCGACCGCATCGCCGACGTCGCCGAGGGCGTCGGCCGTCCGGCGCTCACCGTCGGTGTCATCGGTGGCCGAGGCGGGGCCGGCGCGTCCACGCTGGCCTGCGCGCTGGCCGTCACATCCGCGCGGGAGGGACTGCGCACCCTGCTCGTCGACGCCGATCCGCTCGGTGGCGGACTCGACGTACTCCTCGGCGGCGAGAGCGCCGACGGGCTGCGCTGGCCCGCCTTCGCCGCCTCACGCGGCCGGGTCGGCGGTGGCGCCCTGGAGGAGTCGCTGCCCCAGCTGCACTCCCTGCGCGTGCTCAGCTGGGACCGCGGCGACTGCGTCGCCGTGCCGCCCCAGGCCGTACGGGCGGTGCTCGCCGCCGCCCGGCGCCGCGGGGGCACCGTCGTGGTCGACCTGCCGCGCCGCATCGACGACGGGGTGGCCGAGACCCTCGCCCAGCTCGACCTCGCGCTCCTCGTCGTCCCCGCCGAGCTGCGCGCCGTCGCGGCGGCCGGCCGGGTGGCCGCCGCCGTCGGCATGGTCCTGCGCGACCTCAGAGTGGCGGTGCGCGGGCCCTACGCACCCGGTCTGGACGACCGCGAGGTGGCCCGGCTGCTCGGCCTGCCCCTGGCCGGTGAGGTGCCCGTCGAACCGGGACTGCTGCGCCCCCACGGCGGCGGCAGACCACCCGGCGCGGCCGGCCGTGGTCCGCTGGCGCGCTTCTGCACCCGGTTCTGGGAGCGGGCCCTGGTGGAGGCGGGTGGCGTATGAGCGCGTTTCCCCGACTCCAGCGCGCGGACTCCCCGGCGCTCCTCGACGGCGTACGGCGATGGCTGGCCGAGAGCGGAGCCGAACCGACACCCGCGCACGTGGCGCAGGCGCTGCGGGAACAGGGGCGGGTGCTCGGCGACGCCGAAGTCCTCGGAGCCGCCGAGCGGCTGCGGTCCGAGCTGGTGGGCAGCGGCCCGCTGGAGCCGCTCCTCGCCGACCCGCAGGTCACCGACGTCCTGGTGTCGGCCCCGGACCGGGTGTGGGTGGACCGGGGTGGCGGCCTGGAGCTGACCACGGTGGCCTTCCCCGACGCGGTTGCCGTACGGCGACTCGCGCAGCGGCTGGCCGCGGTGGCCGGGCGGCGCCTGGACGACGCCCGGCCATGGGCCGACGCCCGGCTGCCCGACGGCACCCGCCTGCACGCGGTGCTGCCCCCGGTGGCCGTCGGCTGCACCTGCCTGTCCCTGCGGGTGGTACGGCCCCGGGCCTTCACGCTCGACGAGCTGGTCGCCGCGGGCACGGTACCGCCGGGCGGTGACCGGATCCTGCGGGCGCTGATGCGGGCAAGGCTGTCCTTCCTCGTCAGCGGCGGCACGGGCAGCGGCAAGACGACGCTGCTGAGCGCGCTGCTCGGACTGGTCGGACCGGACGAGCGGATCGTGCTCGCGGAGGACTCCGCGGAACTGCGCCCCGACCACCCGCACGTCGTACGGCTGGAGACCAGACCCGCCAACCAGGAGGGCGCGGGCCTGGTCACCCTCGAGGACCTGGTGCGGCAGGCGCTGCGGATGCGTCCCGACCGCCTGGTCGTCGGCGAGGTGCGCGGTCCCGAAGTGGTGCATCTGCTGGCCGCGCTCAACACGGGCCACGAAGGCGGCTCCGGCACGGTGCACGCCAACGCCGCGGCGGACGTGCCGGCCCGCCTGGAGGCGCTCGGCACGGCCGCCGGGCTCGACCGGGCAGCGCTGCACAGCCAGTTGGCGGCCGCGCTGTCGGTGGTGCTGCATCTGGTGCGCGACCGGGCGGGGCGGCGCCGCATCTCCGAGGTGCATGTGCTGGAGCGGGACCCCTCGGGGCTGGTTCGGACGGTACCGGCGCTGCGTTGGGGGCCGGGGGCCTTCGCGAGGGATCGCGGGTGGGAACGGCTGCGCGGGCTGTTGCGCGACGAGTTCGACGGCGGACCGGCCGGCAACGGAGGCGAGTGCGATGGGTGAGATCTCGACGGGCGCGCCGACCATGGGCGCCGCCCTGGCCTGTGCCGCCGCGGCGGCCTGGCTGACCGGCGGGCCGCACCGCGGGGCCCGGCGGGCGCGGCTGCTGCTGGCGGGCGGCGGGACGGTGGGGACCGGGCCGCCCACGGGGCGCCGGCCGATCGTCGGTGAACTGCGGCGACTGGGCGGTCGGTTACGGGGCGAGTGGTGGTCGTTGGCCGCCGGACTGGTGTTGGCGCTGCTGGGCGCCTCGGTCGTTCCGGTGGTCGCGGGGGCGGCCGGGGTGCCGGTGCTGCGGCGGGTGCGGCTGGCGCGGGAGGCGCGGCGGGCACGGGAACGGCGCGGGGACGAGGTGATCGCCCTGTGCGGGGCGCTCGCGGGGGAGGTGCGCACCGGACGGCAGCCCGGTGAGGCGCTGTTGTGCGCCGCGCGGGACTCCGGCGGGCTCGACGAGGCGCACGCGGCCGTGCTCGCCGCGGCCAGGTTCGGCGGAGACGTGCCGGGCGCTCTCGCGGGGGCGGCCCGGCAGCCGGGCGCCGAGGGGCTGCTGGGGCTCGCGGCCTGCTGGCGGGTGGCCGTGGACCAGGGCGCCGGGCTGGCAGCGGGCCTCGACCGGCTGGGCGCTGCCCTGCGGGCAGAACGGGATCAGCACGCGGACCTGCGTGCCCAGTTGGCAGGCGCACGGGCCACGGCGGTGATGCTTGCCGCCCTGCCCGCCCTGGGGCTCCTGCTGGGCACGGCCATGGGCGCCGACCCGTTGCACGTGCTGCTGCACCGCGGGGCTGGGCTCGGCTGTCTGCTCGTCGGCGGACTGCTGGAGGCCGCCGGGCTGTGGTGGTCGGCGCGGATCGTGCGCGCGGCGGAGGAGGCATGAGCGCCGCGTTCGTCCACAGACTGGGGACAGCCGTCGCGTTGGCCCTGGTCGTCGGATGGCTTGTACGGCGGATCGGCCTGGCCCGCCGCAGGCGCTGGGCGCGGCGCCGGCTGGCCGGACTGCTGCCCTCCGGCGCCACGGCCCCAGGGCCGTCCGCCGAGGTGCTGGGTGTGGTGCGGCGGTGCTTGCCGGCCGTCGCGGTGGTGGCCGCGGGGTGCGGCCTGGTCGGCGGTGCCGCCGGTGCGGTGGTGGGCCTGGGGCTCGCCGTGGCCCTGTGGCGGTGGCGGCGCCGGCAGGGGGACGGCGCGGGTCGGGCGGCGGATTCCGCTGCCGCGGTGGCCGCCCGTCAACTCCCGCTGGCCGCCGAACTGCTGGCCGCCTGCATCGCGGCCGGTGCGGACCCGGTGACAGCCGCCCGGGCCGTCGGCGAGGCCCTCGGGGGGCCTGTCGGGGAGGCACTGGCGCAGGGCGCCGCCGAGGTACGGCTGGGCGGTGAACCGGCGGACGGCTGGCGCCGGTTGGCGGCGATGCCGGGCGCCGGCGCCCTGGCCCGGCTGCTGGCGCGTGCGGGCGAGTCGGGGCTCCCGGCGGCCACGCCGGTCGCGCGGCTCGCGGCGGACGCGCGAGCGGACCGGGGCCGGGCCGCGACGGCACGGGCCAGGAGGGCGGCCGTTCTGGTCAGCGCACCGGTGGGGCTGTGCTTCCTGCCCGCCTTCATCGCGATCGGCGTGCTGCCCGTGGTCATCGGGCTGGCGGGCGCGGTGGTGCGAGGAGGTGGTGGGTGACGGAGACCGATAAGCGGATGGAAAAGATGAAGCACTCGGAAAAGGGGTCATAAGTGATCGAGGTAAGGAACCTTACGGGGGTCGGGATGAGCAGGAGGACGAAGGGCGCGGGGCGACGGCTGCGGGCGAGGTGGCGGCGGGACGCGGGCATGGTCACCTCGGAGTACGCCATGGGCATCGTCGCGGCCGTGGGATTCGCCCTGCTGCTCTACGAGGTCGTGACGAGCGGACAGGTCCGGGCGGAACTGCAGGCCATCGTGAAACGAGCCCTCAGTGCGCGGATGTGAGCGCCGATACGGCCGCGGCGGCGAACGCGCACGGAGACGGCCGGCGGACCGGGGGTTCGTGACCGCGGAGGCGGCCGTGGTGCTGCCGGTGCTGGTGGCGTTCACCATGGCTCTGGTCTGGGGCCTGTTCATGGCCGTCGTGCAGTTGCAGTGCGTGGACGCCGCGCGTACCGGCGCCCGGGCGGCGGCCCGTCAGGACGCCCCCGACGCGGTGAGGGCGGTGACCCGTGAGGCGGCGCCGCACGGCGCGAAGGTGACCGTCGCCCGCGAGGGGGACCAGGTGCGAGTGACGGTCGTGGCGAAACCGCCGGTGCTGACCGGCCTGCCCTTCGAGGTGCGGGAGGAGGCCGTGGCCGCGACGGAGGAGACGGTCGGTGCCGGGGCGACGGCTCCCCCCGTGGTGACGGGGGCACGGCCATGAGAAGCCGTTTCTCATGGCCGTGCCCCGACCGCCTCTCGGACCGTTGCCCCGACCGCGGGTCCGCCACCGTCTGGGGCGTCGTCGCCGTCGCCGTGCTGTGCGCGGTCTTCGGTACCGCCCTCGCTCTCGGGCAGGCCGTCGTCGCCCGGCACCGCGCGGCCGGCGGTGCCGACCTGGCGGCGCTCGCGGCGGCGGACCGCTGGGCCGACGGCACGGCGACGGCGTGCGCCCGGGCCGACCGGGTGGCGCGGGCGCAGGGGGCCCGGCTGGTCCGGTGCGCGATCGTGGGCGAAACCTCGGACGTGACGGCGGCGTCCGGGCGGGGGCCGTTCGCGGCGCGGGTCAGATCACGGGCGGGCCCTGCGGGGCCGACCGTTCCCCGGCGTGCTCCGTCACCGGTTTCTCCTCCGGCGCCCCCCGCAGCAGCACCGTGAGCAGCCGGACCGCGCCCCTCTTGTGCAGCGGATCGTTGCCGTTGCCGCACTTGGGGGACTGGATGCAGGACGGGCAGCCGGCGTCGCACTCGCAGGAGGCGATGGCCTGGCGGGTGGCGGTCAGCCACTCGCGGGCGGTGTGGAAGGCGCGCTCGGCGAAGCCCGCGCCGCCGGGGTGACCGTCGTACACGAAGACCGTGGGCAGGAGCGTGTCGGGGTGCAGCGGGATCGACACGCCGCCGATGTCCCAGCGGTCGCAGGTCGCGAACAGCGGCAGCATGCCGATCGAGGCGTGCTCGGCGGCGTGCAGGGCGCCGCCGAGGATCTCCGGGTTGATCCGGGCCTCGTCCAGCTGGTCCTCGGTGACCGTCCACCACACCGCGCGGGTGCGCAGCGTACGAGGAGGGAGGTCGAGCTTCGTCTCACCCAGCACCTCACCGGTGATGACACGCCGGCGCAGATAGGAGACCACCTGGTTGGTGACCTCCACCGAGCCGTAGCACAGCCGCCCCGCGCCCCAGGGGACCTCGATGTCCGTCTCCAGGACGGAGATCGACGTCGTGTCGCGGGCGACCGTCGAGTACGGCGGGTCCGCCTGTTCGACCAGGGCCACCGAGTCCTCCAGGTCGAGCGAGCGCACGAGATACGTACGGCCCTGGTGCAGATGGACCGCGCCCTCGTGCACCGTCGAGTGCGCGGCCGAGGCGTCCACCGTGCCGAGGAGGCGTCCGGTGGCCTCCTCCACGACCTGTACCGGCCGGCCGGACTCGCCGCGGATGTCGGTCAGGTCGGCGGCCCGCTCCCGGCGGGTCCAGTGCCAGGCCGTCGTACGGCGGCGCAGCAGCTTCGCGGCCTCCAGCTGCGGCAGCAGCTCCGCCGAGGCGGGCCCGAAGAGCTCCAGGTCCTCCTCGGTCAACGGGATCTCCGCGGCGGCCGCACACAGGTGCGGGGCGAGGACGTAGGGGTTGTCGGGGTCGAGGACGGTGGATTCCACCGGCTGGTCGAACAGGGCCTCGGGATGGTGAACCAGGAAGGTGTCCAGCGGGTCGTCCCGGGCGACCAGCACCGCCAGCGCACCCTGGCCGGAGCGGCCCGCCCGGCCCGCCTGCTGCCACAGGGAGGCGCGCGTGCCCGGATACCCGGCGATCACCACGGCGTCCAGGCCGGAGACGTCCACGCCCAGTTCCAGGGCCGTGGTGGCGGCCAGGCCCAGGAGCTCACCGGAGTGCAGGGCGCGCTCGAGGGCGCGGCGTTCCTCCGGGAGGTAGCCGCCCCGGTAGGCGGCGACACGCCGGGCGAGCGAGCGGTCGACCTCGGCCAGGCGTTCCTGCGCGATCACCGAGATCAGCTCGGCGCCGCGCCGGGAGCGTACGAAGGCGACCGAGCGGACGCCCTGCACGGTGAGGTCGGTCAGCAGGTCGGCGGTCTCCGCGGTGGCGGTACGGCGGACGGGGGCGCCCTTCTCGCCGTGCAGCTCGGTCAGCGGCGGCTCCCAGAGGGCGAAGACGAGCTCCCCGCGCGGGGAGGCGTCGTCGGCGACCTCGACCACCGGCAGGCCGGTGAGCCGGCCGGCGGCCACGGCGGGCTCGGCGGCGGTCGCGGAGGCCAGCAGGAACACCGGCGAGGAGCCGTAGCGCGCGCACAGCCGGCGCAGCCGGCGCAGGACCTGGGCGACGTGGGAGCCGAAGACGCCCCGGTAGGTGTGGCACTCGTCGATGACCACGTATCTGAGCGCCTTCAGGAAGGACGCCCAGCGGGGGTGGGAGGGCAGGATGCCGCGGTGCAGCATGTCCGGGTTGGTCAGGACGTAGTTGGCGTACTGGCGGATCCACTCGCGTTCCTCGAACGGCGTGTCGCCGTCGTACACGGCTGGTCGAACTGCTGTTCCCAATGGCTGTGCGAGTTCCTTCACCGCACGGCACTGGTCGGCCGCGAGGGCCTTGGTGGGGGCCAGGTACAGGGCGGTGGCGCCGCGGCCGTTGGCCGCCCGGGATCCCTCCAGCAGCGTGGACAGGACCGGGACGAGGTACGCCAGGGACTTGCCGGACGCCGTGCCCGTGGCGACGACCACCGAATCGCCGTCCAGGACGTGCTCGGCGGCGAGTGCCTGGTGGGCCCAGGGGTGCTCGATGCCACACGCCTGGACGGCGGCGATCACTTCCGGGCGAATTCGATCAGGCCAAACGGCATGGCGACCCGCACGCGGGGGCAAGTGCTCCGTATGAGTGATGCGCGAGGCCCGGCTCGGCCCCGAGGCGAGCCGGTCCAGGACCGTGCCCGGGGAGAACCGGGGTGCGGGCTCCGTCGGAGGTCGATCGGTTCGGTGATTCTTGGCCATCGGCACCGAGTGTGTCACCGGCGTGACGGACAATGGAGCCAAGGCGTCGTGCACGCCTGCCGGTAAGTGATTGAATGCCATCGCGGCTGGCGATACGTCCCGGGGGCCGCAAGCCGAAGGTGTCCCGAGGGACGAACGCTCGATAGCAAGGTGCTGGAGGATCCGTGGACCTGTCCCTGTCGACCCGTACCGTCGGCGATCGTACGGTCGTCGAGGTCGGTGGCGAAATCGACGTATATACCGCGCCCAAGCTGCGCGAGCAGCTGGTCGAGCTGGTGAACGACGGGAATTTCCACCTCGTCGTCGACATGGAGGGCGTGGACTTCCTCGACTCCACCGGTCTCGGCGTGCTGGTCGGCGGCCTGAAGCGGGTGCGTGCCCATGAGGGCTCGCTGCGCCTGGTCTGCAACCAGGAGCGCATTCTGAAGATCTTCCGCATCACCGGTCTCACCAAGGTGTTCCCGATTCACACCTCGGTCGACGAAGCGGTGGCGGCCACCGACTGACTCGGGGCGCCCGACCGACTCCGGTCGCCGGTCGGCCCCGGGCCGTCGACGCACTGCGGACCCGCTGAGGCGGTCCGGAGGACGGACGAAGGCGGCCTCGGCCGGTCCGGGGGCGTCCAGGCGCCCAGGCCGTCGGCCGGCGATCCGGTCGTCCGGTCGGCCCGTCTCCCGGGCGGAAACGCCCGGGCGGAAGAAGTTCATCAGGGGGCCAGGGCTCTCGGCGGCCCGGCCCCCGACCGCAGCCCGTAGTTCCGAGGGGGATGCATGGCCACCGTTGAACTCCGCTTCAGCGCGCTGCCCGAGCACGTCAGAACCGCCCGACTGGTGGCGGCAGCGGTGGCGCGCAGGGCCGGAGTGGACGAGGCCGTACTCGACGAGGTCCGGCTCGCCGTCGGCGAGGCCTGCTCCCGCGCCGTCGGACTGCACCAGAGCGTCGGCATCACGGCGCCGGTGAAGGTGGCGCTGATCGAAGACGAGAAGCAGTTCTCCATCGAGGTCGGTGACGAGGTCCCGCACGCGCACGCGGACGGTCCGGCCGACGGCGCCGCCCCGGACGCGGACGTGGAGGCCGAGGAGGACGAGATGGGCCTCGCTGTCATCAGCGGCCTCGTCGACGACGTGGAGGTCACCACAGGCGAACACGGCGGACTGATCCGTATGACCTGGCCGACCACGCCGCCGGCCGCCGCGATCGCCTGAACCACCCGCTTCACCCCGACGCTTCACCCGAAGGGCCCCACTCGGTGGGGCCCTTCGGCATGTCGGTAGGCCGGTGACCGGGCATACACTGGTTTTCGTGAATTCATTCACGATCAATTGCGTGATAATGGATCAAGCGTCAATGCGTTCAGGGCGTTACCACTTTCGGGTTCAGTGTCTGCCCGGCGATCATTTGCTGTAGAGCGCAGGTGGGCCAATTCCGTTTACCGCGCTCTGTTTAGATCAGGTTCCGGTACCTAGAATCCGTCCACATCTTGAGCTCAGCCCAAGCGTCAAGGAGGACGAATGGCGGGGCTTTCTACCCCTCATCAGCTGGACCACCCCACAACCCTCGCAGCCGCGGTCCTGACAGACGACAACCGGATCATCGTGGCGGTCATCGCGGCCGTGGCGGTGGCCGCGCTCGTGGTCGCAGGCGTCCTGGTACGCCAGGTTCTGGCGGCGGGCGAGGGCACCGACAGCATGAAGCGGATCGCGGAGGCGGTCCAGGAAGGCGCCAAGGCCTATCTCGGCCGGCAGCTGCGCACGCTCGGCGTATTCGCCGTCCTCGTGTTCTTCCTTCTCATGCTGCTGCCCGCGGACGACTGGAATCAGCGTGCCGGACGGTCGGTGTTCTTCCTGATCGGTGCCGCGTTCTCGGCGGCCACCGGCTATATCGGCATGTGGCTCGCCGTGCGCAGCAATGTCCGCGTGGCCGCGGCGGCCCGGGAAGCCACACCGGCGGAGGGTGAACCCGAAAAGGATCTCACCACCGTCTCGCACAAAGCCATGAAGATCGCTTTTCGCACGGGCGGCGTCGTCGGCATGTTCACGGTGGGGCTCGGCCTGCTGGGCGCCTCCTGCGTGGTGCTGGTGTACGCGGCCGACGCGCCGAAGGTGCTCGAGGGCTTCGGCCTCGGGGCCGCCCTCATCGCCATGTTCATGCGTGTCGGCGGCGGCATCTTCACCAAGGCCGCCGACGTCGGCGCCGACCTGGTCGGCAAGGTCGAACAGGGCATTCCGGAGGACGATCCGCGCAATGCCGCGACCATCGCCGACAACGTGGGCGACAACGTCGGCGACTGCGCGGGCATGGCGGCCGACCTCTTCGAGTCGTACGCCGTGACCCTGGTCGCCGCGCTGATCCTCGGCAAGGCGGCCTTCGGCGACTCGGGACTCGCCTTCCCGCTGCTGGTGCCCGCGATCGGCGTGATCACCGCGATGATCGGCATCTTCGCGGTCGCCCCGCGCCGCGCCGACCGCAGCGGTATGTCCGCGATCAACCGCGGCTTCTTCATCTCCGCGGTGATCTCCCTCGCCCTGGTGGCGGCGGCGGTCTTCGTCTACCTGCCCGCGAAGTACGCGGACCTCGACGGTGTCACCGACGCCGCGATCAGGGGCAAGGCCGGCGACCCGCGCATCCTCGCCCTCGTGGCGGTGGCCATCGGCATCCTGCTCGCCGCCGTGATCCAGCAGCTCACCGGCTACTTCACCGAGACCAACCGCCGTCCGGTGCGGGACATCGGCAAGACCTCCCTCACGGGCCCGGCCACCGTCGTCCTCTCCGGTATCTCGGTCGGCCTCGAATCGGCCGTCTACACCGGCCTGCTGATCGGGCTCGGCGTGTACGGGGCGTTCCTGCTCGGCGGTACGTCGATCATGCTGGCGCTGTTCGCGGTGGCCCTGGCCGGCACCGGACTGCTCACCACCGTCGGTGTGATCGTCGCCATGGACACCTTCGGGCCGGTCTCCGACAACGCGCAGGGCATCGCCGAGATGTCCGGCGACGTCGAGGGCGCCGGTGCGCAGGTGCTCACCAACCTGGACGCGGTGGGCAACACCACCAAGGCCATCACCAAGGGCATCGCCATCGCCACCGCGGTCCTGGCCGCGTCGGCGCTGTTCGGGTCGTACCGCGACGCCATCACCACCGGCGCGCGTGACGTCGGCGAGAAACTGTCCGGACCGGGCGCACCGATGAGCCTGATCATGGACATCTCGCAGCCCAACAACCTCGTCGGTCTGATCGCCGGCGCGGCGGTCGTCTTCCTCTTCTCGGGGCTGGCGATCAACGCCGTGTCGCGGTCGGCGGGTTCGGTGGTCTTCGAGGTGCGGCGGCAGTTCCGCGAGCACCCCGGGATCATGGACTACAGCGAGAAGCCGGAGTACGGCAAGGTCGTCGACATCTGCACCAAGGATGCCCTGCGCGAGCTCGCCACGCCCGGTCTGCTCGCGGTCATGGCGCCGATCTTCATCGGGTTCACGCTCGGCGTCGGGGCGCTCGGCTCGTACCTGGCGGGCGCGATCGGCGCGGGCACGCTGATGGCGGTGTTCCTCGCCAACTCCGGCGGTGCCTGGGACAACGCCAAGAAGCTCGTGGAGGACGGCCACCACGGCGGCAAGGGCAGCGAGGCCCACGCGGCCACGGTGATCGGTGACACGGTCGGCGACCCCTTCAAGGACACCGCCGGTCCGGCGATCAACCCCCTGCTGAAGGTCATGAACCTGGTGTCGCTGCTCATCGCGCCCGCGGTCATCCGGTTCTCCTACGGCGACGACAAGAACATCGCGGTACGGATCGTGGTCGCGGTCCTCTCCCTCGCCGTGATCGTCGGCGCGGTGTACGTCTCCAAGCGGCGCGGCATCGCCGTGGGGGACGAGGAGCAGGAGGCGGACCGGGTGTCCAAGCCGGCCGATCCCGCGGTGGTTTCGTAGACCGCATTGACGAAGCCCTGCTCAAGGGGCGGGCGGGTGGCACGCGTCGGCGTGCCACCCGCCCGCTTCCGTAGAGTGCGCCACCTCACCGTGACCCTTCTCTCGCATGGTGCAAACAGTGTGAATACGGTCTTAGCGGATGTTATGTCTGGGGCATCCGCCGTCCGGCGTGTAAATTCCGGGGGCCGAGAGCCATGGAAGGGACCAAACCGGTGAACAAGAAGCTCGCGGCCGCGCTGTCCGGCGGTGCGGTACTGGCAGTGGCGCTGACCGGCTGCAGCAGCGGCGACAAGGGCAACCCCAAACTGGATGCCTGGGCCAAGCAGGTCTGCGACGCGGTGCCGGCGCAGGACGCCAAGATCAAGTCCGCCAACGCCGCCATCACGAAGACGGCCTCGGACACCTCCAACCCGCCGGCGACCATCCAGAAGACCGACTCCCAGGCCTTCCAGGACATGTCCGACGGCTACAAGTCGCTCGCCGCGGCCATCAACAACGCCGGGGCGCCCCCCGGGGTCGACGGCGGCGCCAAGCGGCAGCAGGACGCCGTCAAGAACCTCAACGACCTCTCCGCGGCGTACGCCGGCCTGAAGAAGAAGGTCGACGCGCTCGACACCAAGAACCAGTCGAAGTTCGCCACCGGACTGCACGACATCGCCACCCAGATGACGGACCTGCAGAAGCAGAGCCAGAGCGGCACCACCGCCCTGAAGAACCTGGAGCAGGGCGACGTCAAGGACGCCATCGCCAAGCAGGCGAGCTGCAAGAAGGTGTCCGCCTCGACGTCGTCGTCGACCACCGCCGGCTGATCCCGGCCCGCGGGTCACAATGGGGGGCGTGAGTAACGCCACCCCGCCCTCCCTGCCGTCCGCCGACCGCCCCGACGTCGCCGCCCGGCTGCGCGACGCCCTGCTCGGCGCCTCCTTCACCGCCGACGGGCTGCTCGAACTGCTCGGCGCGCCCGCCTACGCGGCGCTGGCCCGCAGCGAGACCGTGCCCGCGCTCCGCGCGACCCGTGGTGACACGGCGCTGGAGGCGCTCGTACGGCTGTTCCTGCTCCAGCAGCCCGTGCCGCACGCCCGCGTGGCGGACGTCCTGCCCGTCGAGGAGTGCCTGGCGAGCGGCTGGCTGGTGCGCCCGGGCGGCGCCGCCGGAAGCGACGTCGCCGCGACCGTGGACGTACGGCCCTACGGCGGGCCCGGCGGCGAGGACTGGTTCATCGTCTCCGACCTCGGGTGCGCGGTCGGCGGCGCGGGCGGCATCGGCAACCGGGGCCGTCAGGCAGACACGGAGGTCGTCCTGGGCGTGGGCGGCGCGTCCATGACCCTCGCGGGCATCACCGTGCGCACCCCCGTCGCCGCCGCGCTCGACCTCGGCACCGGCTCCGGGATCCAGGCGCTGCACGCCACCCGGCACGCCACGCGCGTCACGGCGACCGACCTCAACCCGCGCGCCCTGCACTTCACGGCGCTGACCCTCGCCCTGTCCGGCGTCCCTGCCGCCGATCTGCGCCAGGGCTCGCTGTTCGAGCCCGTCAAGGAGGGGGAGGGGTACGACCTGATCGTCTCCAACCCGCCCTTCGTGATCTCGCCGGGTGCCCGACTGACGTACCGGGACGGCGGGATGGGCGGGGACGATCTGTGCCGCTCGCTCGTTCAGGGAGCGGGGGAACGTCTCAGTGAGGGAGGGTTCGCGCAGTTCCTCGCCAACTGGCAGCACGTGGAGGGGGAGGACTGGCAGGACAGGCTCAGGTCGTGGGTGCCGCGCGGGTGCGACGCCTGGATCGTGCAGCGTGAGGTGCAGGACGTCACGCAGTACGCCGAACTGTGGCTCAGGGACGCCGGTGACCACCGGGCCGGCCAGGCCGACTACCAGGCACGGTACGACGCCTGGCTGGAGGAGTTCGAGGCGCGCAAGGTCAAGGGGGTCGGCTTCGGCTGGATCACGCTGCGCAGGACCGGGGCCGCCGCGCCCTCGGTCACCGTGGAGGAGTGGCCGCACTCGGTCGAACAGCCGCTCGGCGACACGATCCGCGCCCATTTCGAACGCCTGGACTACCTGCGGGAGCACGACGACGCGGCACTGCTCGCCGGGCACTTCAAGCTCGCCGCGGAAGTGGTCCAGGAGCAGGTCGGGCTGCCCGGCGCCGAGGACCCGGAGCACGTGGTGCTGCGCCAGCACCGGGGGATGCGCCGGGCCACCAAGGTGGACACGGTCGGCGCCGGCTTCGCGGGTGTCTGCGACGGCACCCTCAGCGCGGGCCGCATCCTCGACGCCATCGCCCAGCTGATGGGCGAGGACCCGGTGGTCCTGCGCGACCGCACACCGGCGCAGATCCGGCTGCTGGTGGAACAGGGGTTCCTGGAGCCGGCGGGCTGAGGACCCGGGGCGCGGACCGGGACCGAGACCGGAGCGGCCCCCCGCCGACCGGACGCCCCGCCGACCGGACGCCCCCGCCGACCGGACGCCCCGCCGACCGGACGTCACCGCCGACCGGACGCCCCGCCGACCGGACGTCACCGGTTGCGCCCCCGGGCAGCCGGTCGCGCGGGCCGGCTGCCCGGGCGGAGACCGCCCCCGCCGCCCGCCCGTCCCGGCACCGCGGGCAACCGAAACCGGCCAAGAAGCGCGCGGACCCGGTCCGGGCGCCCCCGCGGCGCGGCCGCGACAGGAAAAAGACCGGAAAAATACGGACCGCCCATCGATCACCCCGAGGCGCTCGAAGAAGCGGGCGGGGGACGGTCGGCCCGGTGTTCACCCAGGGTTCGCCCGTCCGACGCACCGACCTGTCACTCTCCCCGCGCTGGGCACTCGCCGACAGCGGAAAAGGGGCGCAGGGGTTCATGGAGAGCGGGCCGGCGATCTTCGCGGGAGCGGTGTTCGCCCTGTTCGGAGCCGCACTGCTGGTGTGGACCGTCACCCGGATCCGGCGCGGAGAGCCGGTCGCCCTCGGTGTGAGCCGGGTCGCATCGGCGACCCTCGCGGGACTCGCCTCGGTGATCGCGTCGGCCCTCGCCGCGTACTGCCTGACCCGCCTCTGAAGGCGGCGCGCACCATACCGTCCGAGTGAGGGGAGCGTCACGCTCCGGACAGGAGTGGGCCGACGACTGGCGACTCCGGGCGGCAGGAAGGGCGGTAGTCGGGTTACCGTTCGAGTGGCCGTTGTGGGCTTTTCCCGTTTGACACGGGGGCGGGATGTACCGTCACACTCCGCAGCGTCACCACCAGCGAGCCACACAGCACGTGCCCCGGGACCAACGGCCTGGGGAGGCCCCAGCGTCGACCGGAGAGAAGAGCGAAGTTGTCCCCGACCAGCGAGACCGCACAGGGCGGCCGCCGACTCGTCATCGTCGAGTCGCCTGCCAAGGCGAAGACGATCAAGGGCTACCTGGGCCCCGGCTACGTAGTCGAAGCGAGCGTCGGGCACATCCGCGACCTCCCCAACGGCGCCGCGGAGGTGCCGGAGAAGTACACCGGCGAGGTCCGTCGCCTCGGCGTGGACGTCGACCACGATTTCGAGCCGATCTATGTCGTCAACGCCGACAAGAAGGCCCAGGTCAAGAAGCTCAAGGACCTGCTGAAGGACTCCGACGAGCTCTTCCTCGCCACCGATGAGGACCGCGAGGGCGAGGCCATCGCGTGGCATCTCCTGGAGGTGCTGAAGCCCAAGGTCCCGGTCAAGCGGATGGTCTTCCACGAGATCACCAAGGACGCGATCCGCCAGGCCGTCGCCAACCCGCGCGACCTCAACCAGCGCATGGTCGACGCCCAGGAGACCCGCCGCATCCTCGACCGCCTCTACGGCTACGAGGTCTCGCCGGTGCTGTGGAAGAAGGTCATGCCGCGTCTGTCGGCGGGCCGTGTCCAGTCGGTCGCCACGCGGCTGGTCGTGGAGCGGGAACGTGAGCGCATCGCGTTCCGGTCGGCCGAGTACTGGGACCTGACGGGCACCTTCGCGACCGGCCGCGCGGGAGATCCGTCGGACCCGTCGACGCTGGTCGCCCGTCTGCAGACCGTCGACGGCAGGCGGATCGCCCAGGGCCGCGACTTCGACTCCCTGGGGCAGCTCAAGAGCGCGAACATCCTCCACCTGGATGAGGCGAACGCCCGCGCCCTGGTCGCCGCACTGGAGAACACCCGCTTCTCCGTGCGGTCCGTCGAGTCCAAGCCGTACCGCCGCTCGCCGTACGCACCGTTCCGTACGACGACGCTGCAGCAGGAGGCCAGCCGCAAGCTCGGCTTCGGCGCGAAGGCGACCATGCAGGTCGCCCAGAAGCTGTACGAGAACGGCTACATCACGTACATGCGTACGGACTCCACGACCCTGAGCGACACGGCGGTCACCGCCGCCCGTGCTCAGGTCACGCAGCTGTACGGGGCCGAGTACCTGCCGAGCACGCCCCGCACGTACGCCGGCAAGGTCAAGAACGCGCAGGAGGCGCACGAGGCGATCCGGCCCTCGGGTGATCGTTTCCGCACCCCGGCCGAGACGGGACTGACCGGCGACCAGTTCAAGCTCTACGAACTGATCTGGAAGCGGACCGTCGCCTCCCAGATGAAGGACGCGACCGGGAACAGCGTGACCGTGAAGATCGGTGGCGCCGCCGCCGACGGCCGGGACGTCGAGTTCAGCGCGTCCGGCAAGACGATCACCTTCCACGGCTTCCTGAAGGCCTACGTCGAGGGCGCCGACGACCCGAACGCCGAGCTCGACGACCGCGAGCGCCGGCTGCCGCAGGTCGCCGAGGGCGACGCACTGAGCGCCGAGGAGATCACGGCCGACGGGCACGCCACCAAGCCCCCGGCCCGCTACACCGAGGCTTCCCTGGTCAAGGAGCTGGAAGAGCGCGAGATCGGCCGCCCGTCGACGTACGCGTCGATCATCGGCACGATCCTCGACCGCGGCTACGTGTTCAAGAAGGGCACGGCCCTGGTGCCGTCCTTCCTGTCCTTCGCCGTCGTCAACCTCCTGGAGAAGCACTTCGGGCGGCTCGTCGACTACGACTTCACCGCCAAGATGGAGGACGACCTCGACCGCATCGCGCGCGGCGAGGCGCAGGCCGTGCCGTGGCTGAAGCGGTTCTACTTCGGTGAAGCAGTTCCCGACAGCGGCTTCGCCGCGGGCGTCACGGGCGCCGCGGCCGACGCCGGCAACGGCGACGGCGACCACCTCGGCGGCCTCAAGGAGCTGGTGACGGACCTGGGCGCCATCGACGCGCGCGAGGTGTCGTCGTTCCCGGTGGGCAACGACATCGTGCTGCGGGTCGGCCGGTACGGCCCGTACATCGAGCGGGGCGAGAAGGACGCCGAGAACCACCAGCGCGCGGACATCCCGGAGGACCTCGCCCCGGACGAGCTGTCCGTCGAACTGGCGGAGGAGCTGCTGGCCAAGCCGAGCGGCGACTTCGAGCTGGGCGCCGACCCGGAGACCGGCCACCAGATCATCGCCAAGGACGGCCGCTACGGCCCGTACGTCACCGAGGTGCTCCCCGAGGGCACCCCGAAGACCGGCAAGAACGCGGTCAAGCCGCGTACGGCCTCCCTGTTCAAGTCGATGTCCCTGGACACGGTCACGCTCGCGGACGCGCTCCGGCTGATGTCGCTGCCGCGCGTCGTCGGCACCGACGCGGACGGCGTGGAGATCACCGCGCAGAACGGCCGCTACGGCCCGTACCTGAAGAAGGGCACGGACTCGCGCTCCCTGCAGGCCGAGGACCAGATCTTCACGATCACGCTCGAGGAGGCGCAGGCGATCTACGCCCAGCCGAAGCAGCGCGGTCGGGCCGCCGCCAAGCCGCCGCTGAAGGAGCTGGGCGAGGACCCGGTGAGCGGCAAGCCGGTCGTGGTGAAGGACGGCCGGTTCGGGCCGTACGTCACCGACGGGGAGACCAACGCGACCCTGCGCTCCGGCGACAGCGTCGAGACGATCACCCCCGAGCGCGGCTTCGAGCTGCTCGCCGAGAAGCGGGCCAAGGGACCCGCCAAGAAGACGGCGAAGAAGGCGACCGCGACCGCGAAGAAGGCCGCCCCGGCGAAGAAGACCGCGGCCAAGAAGACGGCCGCGAAGAAGACCACCGCCAAGAAGACCACCGCCAAGACCGCCGCCAAGAAGGCGACGGCCTCCAGGACCACGGAGGACTGAGGGTCCGGCACCCCGTCGGCCTTCACACACCTTCACGGCGACTTCGCGAAACGAACGCCCCGGCATCACTTTGGTGTCGGGGTGTGCGTACGTTCGGACGGTCGCGGTGTGCTGTCAGCCGCTCCGGATAGGCTGAACGCATGACGCGAGCCGAGCAGCCCACGGCCCACAACCCGGCCCCCGACGACGACCTGGTGGCGGACTCCCGTGAGCGCGCCGTCCGCGCGCTGTTGCGCCGGCCGCAGCTGAAGCAGCTGTGGAGCGCGCAACTGGTGAGCGGTGTCGGTGACACCCTGGCGCTCCTCGTACTCGTCCTCCTCGCCCTCCAGACGGCGATCGCCGAAGGATCGTTCGGCGGTGGGTACCGGGGCGTGGCGTTCGCAGTGGCGACCGTCTTCGCGGTGCGCATCCTGGCGACCCTGCTCTTCGGCGCCGTCCTGCTCGGACCGATCACCGCGCTCACCACCCAGGAGGGGCCGCTCGACCGCCGCTGGACCATGGTCGGCGCCGACGGGCTGCGTGCCGCGCTGCTGATCGTCGCCCCGCTGTGGATCGACTGGACCCCGGACAACGCGCTGGCCGTCCTGCTGGTCACCACCTTCGTCACCGGGGTCGCCGAGCGGCTCTGGACGGTGTGCCGGGAGAGCGCGGCCCCCGCGCTGCTGCCCGCCCCGCCCCCCGAGGGCGCGACGGTACGGCCGCTGCCCGACCACATGGACGCCCTGCGCCGGCTGTCGCTGCGCACCACCTTCCTCGCGATTCCGCTCGCGGCCGCCGCCCTCGTCGTCGCGGCGCTGCTCAACAACGTCCTGGGCACCGCGATCGCCTGGTTCGACCAGCACCAGGCGGCCCTCGGGGCGTACGTGGCGGCCGGGATGTTCGCCGGTTCCCTGTCCCTGCTGACCGCCCTGGAACTGCCTGCCTCGCGCACTCCCCGCGCGCGGTCCCCGCTCGAAGGGCTGCGGCGCCCCAAGACCGCGAGCGGCGTCGACAAGGGCCGCACGGGCGCGTTGCCGCTGCTCGTCCTGGCCTGTGCCGCCGTCGCCGCGGCGGTCGCGGCCGCCGTGGCCGTGGCCGTGCTGCACGCCAAGGACCTGGGCGGCGGCCCGGTGCTGTACGGGCTGCTGGTGCTCGCGCTGACCGGCGGGGTCGTCGTCGGCATCCGTACGACGCCGTCCGTCCTGCCCTCGCTCTCCCGCCGCCGGCTGCTGGCGCTGGCGATCGCCTTCACCGGCATCGCGCTGCTCGCCGCCGGTCTCGTCCCGGACGTCACCAGCGTGCTGCTGATCTCCGGGCTGGCCGGCGTCAGCGCGGGCGTCGCCGCCAACACCGGGCACACGCTCCTCGACCAGGAGGCCGAGGAGTCCCGCCGGCCGCGCACGACCGAGCACCTGCACGCGGTCGTACGGGTGTTCGTGGCGCTCGCCGTGCTGATCGCCCCCGTGGTGGCGGCGCTCATCGGCCCGCACCGCCTGGAGAACGGCAGGTTCGTGTTCGCGCACGGCGGTGCCGCCTTCACGCTGATGCTGGTCGGCGCGCTGCTGCTGCCGGTGGCCGCACTGGTCCTGGCCAAGGCCGACGACCGCTCCGGGGTGCCGCTGCGGCACGACCTGAGGGACGCGCTGCTCGGCGGGGACGACCCGGCGACGGCCCCCGCGGAGAACGGATTCTTCATCGCCCTGGAGGGCGGCGACGGGGCCGGCAAGTCCACCCAGGCCGAGGCGCTCGCCGAGTGGATCCGGGCCAAGGGCCACGAGGTCGTGCTCACCCACGAGCCCGGGGCGACGCCGGTGGGCAAGCGGCTGCGCTCCATCCTGCTGGACGTGTCGTCGGCGGGCCTGTCGCACCGCGCCGAGGCACTGCTGTACGCCGCGGACCGGGCGGAGCACGTCGACACCGTCGTACGGCCCGCCCTGGAGCGCGGAGCCGTCGTCATCTCCGACCGGTACATCGACTCGTCGGTCGCCTACCAGGGGGCGGGCCGTGACCTGTCCCCGACCGAGATCGCCCGGATCAACCGCTGGGCGACCAACGGCCTGGTCCCGCACCTGACCGTGCTGCTGGACGTCTCACCGGAGACCGCGCGCGAGCGGTTCACGGAGGCACCGGACCGGCTGGAGTCGGAGCCCGCCGAGTTCCACGCGCGCGTGCGGGCCGGCTTCCTCACCCTCGCCGCCTCCGACCCCGGCCGCTACCTGGTCGTGGACGCCGGACAGGAACCCGAGGCCGTCACCACCGTGATCCGCCACCGGCTCGACACCGTGCTGCCGCTGTCCGAGGCGGAGATCAAGGCCCGGGAGGAAGCCCGGAAGAAGGCCGAGGAGGAGGCCCGCCGCAAGGCCGAGGAAGAGGCGGCCCGCAAGGCCGAGGAGGAGCGGCTGGAGCGTGAGCGCCAGGAACAGCTCGCCCGGCTGCGTGCCGAGGAGGAGGAACGCAAGCGCCGCGAGCTGGAGGAGGCGCAGCGGCGGGAGGCCGAGCGGCAGGCGGAGGAGGCCCGGCAGCGGGCCGAGGAGGCACGCAGGCGTGCCGAGGAGGAACGGGCCCGGCTGCTCGCCGAGGAGAAGGCCCGCGCCGAGGCGGAGGCCCGCCGCAAGGCCGAGGAGGAACGGCGGCGCAAGCAGGCCGAGGAGGAGGCCCGGCTGCGCGCCGAGGCCGAGGCCCAGCGGATGGAGAAGCAGCGGAAGGCCGAGCAGGCGCTGCTGCGGGCCGAGGAGGCGCGCAGGGCGGCCGAGCGGGCCGCCGCCGAGGCGCAGGCCGGTCCGCGTCCGGTGGTGCCCGACGTCGACGACGTCCCGCCGGAGGCGGTGACCGTGCCCACGCCCGTGGTGACGCCGAAGGACGCGTCCGGCGGCCCGGCGGAGGAGACCGCCGTTTTGCGGCGGGTCCGGGACCGGGACGCCGACTCCGAGGTGACGACGGAACTGCCGCAGCCGCCGGCGCCCTCCGGGGCGGCGGACGAGACCGCGGTGCTGCCGCCCGTGGCGCCGGGCGCGGCCGACGACACCGCCGTACTGCCGCCGGTGGCGCCGGGGCCGGAGGACGGGACGGCCGTGCTGCCGCCGGTGCGGGGCGGCGATCCCGCGGACCGGGTGCCGTCGGGATACTTCCGCGACGAGCGGGCGGCGGGCCCCGACGGTTCCGACGACCGTACGCGCGAGCTGCCGCAGGTCGGCGAGGACGGCTCGCCGCGGCGGCGGGAGCGGCCCGACTGGGCCGAGGAGACGCCGCTGGACGACCTGCCGAGCCTCGCGGACGAACTGCTCGGACCGCACGGGGACGACGAGGAGCCCGGCGGGGGGCGCGGGCGCCGGCGGGGCCGGGGGCGCTGAGCGCCCGCACCCGGCCGGCCGGGCCGTTGTCGGTGCCGCCCCGCACAATGGACTGCGCAAGACGAACGTGACGGAAGGGCGGCGTGACCCATGACCGTGTGGGACGACCTCGTCGGTCAGGAGAAGGTGAGCGCGGTGCTCGAGGCCGCCGCTCGGGACGCCGACGCCCTCGTCACCGCGGCCGCCGCCGGCGCGGCCCCGCCGGAGGCGTCGAGGATGACGCACGCCTGGCTGTTCACGGGACCGCCGGGCGCGGGCCGCAACCAGGCGGCGCGGGCCTTCGCCGCCGCGCTGCAGTGCGTCAGCCCCGACCGTGCTCTCGGCGGAGCCCCCGGCTGCGGCTTCTGCGACGGCTGCCACACGGCACTGGTCGGCACCCACGCCGACGTCAGCACGGTCGCCGCGGTCGGCGCCGAGATCCTGGTGAAGGACATGCGGGACACGGTCCGCAAGTCGTTCACCGCACCGGCGAACGGCCGCTGGCAGATCATCCTGGTCGAGGACGCCGAGCGGCTGAACGAGAAGTCGGCCAACGCCGTCCTCAAGGCCGTGGAGGAGCCTGCCCCCCGCACGGTGTGGCTGCTGTGCTCGCCCTCGATCGAGGACGTCCTGCCCACGATCCGCTCCCGCTGCCGCCACCTCACGCTGCGCACCCCCTCGGTCGCCGCCGTCGCCGACATGCTCGTACGACGCGAGGGCGTCGAGCCGGACGTGGCCGCCGCGGCGGCCCGCGCCACACAGGGGCATGTCGACCGGGCGCGCCGTCTGGCCACCGACCCGGCCGCCCGCGAGCGCCGCGCCGCCGTGCTGAAGCTGCCGCTGCGCCTCGACGAGGTCGGCGCCTGCCTCAAGGCTGCCCAGGAGCTGGTCGACGCGGCGGCGGAGGACGCCAAACAGCTCGCCGAGGAGATGGACGGCAAGGAGACCGAGGAGCTGAAGGCGGCCCTCGGCGCCGCCCAGGGCGGCCGGCTGCCGCGCGGTACGGCGGGCGTGATGAAGGACCTGGAGGACATGCAGAAGCGGCGCAGGACCCGCACCCAGCGCGACAGCCTGGACGTCGCGCTGGGTGACCTCACCGCGTTCTACCGTGACGTCCTCGCCCTCCAGCTCGGCTCCCGCGTGGCGATCGCCAACACGGACGCCGAGGACGCCCTGGAGCGGCTCGCCCGGGGCAGCACCCCGGAAGCCACGCTCCGCCGCATCGAGGCGATCGCCGGCTGCCGTGAGGCCCTCGACCGCAACGTGGCGCCGCTGCTGGCGGTGGAGGCGATGACGATGGCCCTGAGAGCGGGGTGACCGGCACGCGCAGGTTGACGGCATCACCCGTAAGAGGCACGGCGCACACGTAGGGCATCCGAACCATGGCACAGCGTTACGCTCGCCTGATGCACCTCAGGCGAATCCTCCGCCCGACAGCCCGGACCTTCCGTTTGACCAGGCCCCCGAGAACCCCGGCGGCATCCCTCCTGGTGGCCGCCGCGCTGCTCGTCTCCGCCTGCAGCTCCGGCACGGCGACGAGCGCGACGAGCGCCGCCCCGGCCGAAGCCGCGCTGGCCGCGCTGCCCCGCGCCACCCCGGCCGCCCTCACCCCGTACTACACGCAGAAGCTGACCTGGCGCAGCTGCGGTGCCCCCGGCTTCCAGTGCGCCACCATGAAGGCCCCGCTGGACTACGCCGACCCCGGCGCGGGCGACATCCGGCTCGCCGTCGCCCGCAAGAAGGCCACCGGCAACGGAAAGCCCCTGGGCTCGCTGATGGTCAACCCCGGCGGGCCGGGCGGCTCGGCGGTCGCCTATCTGCAGCAGTACGCCGGCGTCGGCTACCCGGCCCAGGTCCGCTCCCGCTACGACATGGTCGCGATGGACCCGCGCGGCGTCGCCCGCAGCGAGCCCGTCGAATGCCTCAGCTCGCGGCAGATGGACGCGTACACCCAGACGGACGTCACACCCGACGACCAGAAGGAGACGAACGCGCTGGTCAAGGCGTACAGGAAGTTCGCCGAGGGCTGCGGCGCGCACGAGGCCCGGCTGCTCCACCACGTCTCCACGGTGGAGGCGGCCCGTGACATGGACATCCTGCGGGCCGTGCTGGGCGACCGGAAGCTGAACTACGTCGGGGCGTCCTACGGCACCTTCCTCGGGGCGACGTACGCAGGCCTGTTCCCGAAACGCGTCGGCCGGCTGGTTCTGGACGGCGCGATGGACCCCTCCCTCTCCGCTCGCCGGCTGAACCTGGACCAGACCGCGGGCTTCGAGACGGCGTTCCAGGCCTTCGCCAAGGACTGCGTACGGCACAGCGACTGCTCGCTCGGCCGCAAGGGCACGACGTCCGCCCAGGTGGGCGACCATCTCAAGGCCTTCTTCCGCAAGCTCGACGCCCACCCCGTCCCCACCGGCGACCCGGGCGGGCGCAAGCTCGGCGAGGCCCTCGCCACGACCGGGGTGATCGCCGCGATGTACGACCAGGAGGCCTGGCCACAACTGCGGGCGGCGCTGACCTCGGCGATGCGGAAGAACGACGGCGCCGGTCTGCTGGCCCTCTCCGACAGCTACTACGAGCGGGACCCCGACGGCCACTACACCAACCTGATGTACGCCAACGCCGCCGTGAACTGCCTGGACCTGCCGTCCGCGTTCGCCGGCCCCGGCCAGGTCGAGCAGGCCCTGCCCGCCTTCGAGAAGGCGTCCCCCGTCTTCGGCGAAGGCCTCGCCTGGTCCTCCCTGAACTGCGCGTACTGGCCGGTGCGGCCCACCGGCGAACCCCACCGCATCACGGCCGAGGGCGCCGCCCCGATCGTCGTGGTCGGCACCACCCGCGACCCGGCCACTCCCTACCCCTGGGCCCGGTCCCTCGCCCACCAGCTCTCCTCCGGCCGGCTCCTCACCTACGTCGGCGACGGTCACACCGCCTACGGCCGGGGCAGCGCCTGCATCGACTCCGCGATCAACACCTACCTCCTCCACGGCACCCCGCCCGCCCAGGGCAAGCGCTGCACATAGCCCTGCCCCGCCCCCGCCACCCGCCCCGGAGCCCCCACTCCGGGGCGTGTGCAAAGCACCCCCGGAAACTGTGTAGACTTACCGACGTTGCTGATCGCACCATGGTGCGGCTGGCGCGCCGCCTTAGCTCAGATGGCCAGAGCAACGCACTCGTAATGCGTAGGTCTCGGGTTCGAATCCCGAAGGCGGCTCCGTAGTGAACCCCAGGTCAAACCCTTGGCCTGGGGTTTCTTGTTGCGGGTGACCTTGGAGTCAGGGCTGAATCGGGCACGTCGGCGGCGGCGCCGTCGGTCTTCCGGTGAGCGCGGGCGAGTGCCGTGAGGGTGCGGGCCTCGTCAGGGCGGCCGGTCTTGCGGTGCACGTCCGGGGGCCTCCTCGCCGCACCCGAGGGCTGCGGTGTGTGCTTACGCGGACCCCGCTGTTTCGGACAGCGCTGTGAGGGCTTGGCCCTTGTCCGCCTCGGCACGTTCGAGTGGCTGCAACCGCCGAGCGCACCGTCACTCACGGCCGGCACCGGAACACCACCATCAAGCTGCGCGATTCCTGCCACGGAGAGTCGCCGGCGGGAGATGGGCCACCTCGGTGAAAACTGTCGAACCACCACGGAAGTTGCCTTGGATCCCTAGGATTGGGAGCCACCCCGACTCCTGGAGGCCCAGCATGGTGGCAGGCAGCGCGGCTCCCGGACCGCTCACCTGATGCCGGAGCCGGAGGCGAGGGGGGCGCTCGGCACAGTGGCTGAGGTTGTCGATGTTCTGCTTGACCTGCCCGAATTCCGTGATCCCCCCACGCGTTCGGTGATCGTCGGCGAACTGGATCCGCGGATTTCGGCACAGATCCCGCGTCACGTCTCCATACGGCTGGACGTGATCGCGATCGTGCGGACGTGTCTGTACACGCCCGGCGGACTCGCGGCGCTCGTCGACGTGCTCACGTTGTTCTGCGGCGATACGCACACGCTGGCGCGGCTGCGAGAGCTGGTCGAGGATCTCTCCCTGCCTCAAGAACTACAGGAGTACGAACGAAACAGCCTGGTGGCCATCCTGAATTCGGTGCCGGGCAGACCTTGGCTCTCGGCTTACCTGGGGGCGGCGAGCCCTGTCGTCCAACGCCTGCCGGACAACCCGGGCGAGGCTCTGGCCGTATTGGAGGATCTGCGGGCACCACGGGGCGGCGAGCCTCGTGTGCTGCGATTCACCAGGGCTCTGGTGGAGAGCCGCCATGTGCCGGAGCATCTGCGCGATGAAGTGCGCGGCTGGAGTGCCCGGCTCGCACACCGCCTCGGGCTGCCCCTGCCGGACTATGGCCCCGTCAGACCCGCTGACGAAGACGCCCTTCTCGTGTTGAGTCTTCAGCCCTATCTGCCTCGCGGCGAATCCTGTCTGGTGTCGGCCTGGCTGGGGTACGGGAGAGACGGATGGCTGCCGCTGGTCCAGGAGGACGAGCCGCGGCCGCTGTCCCAAGTACCGCCCCTGATGGACGGGTTCATGGCGGTCGTCCGGGACTATACGGGGGGCCGGCCGCCCAAGCGTGTCGAGTTTCTGCTGCCGCGATCCCTGCTCGGCCTGCCCGTGGACCAGTGGGTGACAGGTGGACGCTCCTCTGAAGCCGGCCCTCCGGGACTGGCTCTAGGCGTGAACTGCTCCGTCGTCGTCCGCGATCTCGAACGTGCCACTGACCCTTCCTCCCGCAGCGAATGGTCACGGCGCTGGAGTGCGTACAACGCCAACGGCGCACTGCCGGAGAACGAGGTGTTGTGGCTGGCGCCCGATCGCCGACCCGTCCCATACGGTCCTCCTGCCGTCCCCTCTTCCGTCTGCGCGATGGTCCTCGAGCATTCGTCCGACACTGTCACGGCGGACGCGCTTGCCACGGCGCTCGACGCGGGTGTGCCGGTGGTGCTCTGGGACCGCCGGACAGGACCGGCCGACCACCCGCTGCCGCGCGGCAGGTACCACTGGACCATGCACGAACTGATGCACGGGGGCAGATCCGAGCATCTGCCGGAACGGGTGCGGTCATTGAGAGTTGAAGCGCTACGGTCGGCGGAGATGCACTGGGGGCGCCACATTGCGCTCCTTTGGGATGATCCGACCCGCATCATCGGAGGGGGAGGCACACTGCGATGGCCGTAGTACCCGAGGGCGACAGCGGGACGGGAGGGGCAGGACGACGTGCAGGAATGGCGCATCTACCAGGGCCACGGTGAGCCCCACGACGGGATCAGCCGACTCCCCGCGCCGCCACCGTGGCGCGACATGACCCACAGGCAGGAGGACGGCCCTGTGAGTGGCCGTTCACTCTCGCGGGCCGGCGTGTATCAGACCGACTCGCCCACGGTCGAAGCGGTCAACGCGGCGTTGTTGCTGCGCCGACCGCTGCTGGTCACCGGCCGACCGGGAGCGGGCAAGTCCACCCTTGCCCATCACGTGGCCCGTGAACTCGGTCTGGGCCGGGTGCTGGTCTGGCCGGTCACCAGCCGAACGACACTCAAAGACGGTTTGTACACCTACGACGCGATCGGGCGTCTGCGGGAGGCCGGCCGGCGAGCAGCTGCGCATTCACAGCCGCAGGACGGGCTGGTGCAGGCCGAGGAAACCTCCGATATCGGGTCCTATCTTCGGCTGGGGCCGCTCGGCACGGCGTTGCTGCCCTCGCACCGGCCGCGGGTGCTCCTCGTCGATGAACTGGACAAGAGTGACATCGATCTGCCGAACGACCTGCTGCACGTCTTCGAGGAAGGGGAGTTCGAGCTCCCCGAACTGGTGCGTCTGACCAGGGAGCCCACTGTAGAGGTCATGACCCATGATCCCGGTGTCTTCGCGCCCATCGACCGCGGGCTGGTGCGGTGCACCGAGTTTCCGCTGGTGGTGATCACAAGCAACGGCGAGCGTGCCTTCCCCCCGGCCTTCCTGCGTCGCTGCGTGCAGTTGGATCTGCCCGAACCGGACATGGAGAAGCTCACTCGTATCGTCGAGGCGCACCTCGGCCGGCACGCCACCGTCCGCGCCCAGGATCTCATCGAGACGTTCCTCCGTAACCGTGCCGAAGGACTGCTCTCCACCGACCAGCTCCTCAACGCCATCTTTCTCTCCATCGGAGACGGAGTCCCCGAAAGACGCGAGGAGCTGGTGCGGTTGCTGCTCAGACCCCTCGGTCCTGGCACGTGATCAGGGAACTGGCCGAACTGTTGCGGCTTGCGGGGGAGGCACCCGAGGCCGAGCAGTTGGCAGATGCCCTATGGCTGGCGGAACGCCTCGGCCCCCCGGCCTCCTCGGCAGGACCTGCCGGCCGCCCTGTCGGCACGGCCAGGTCGGACGGCGCACCGGGGCCGGTGGAACAACCACCGCCGGGAGTCCCGCCATCGGCCGCCCCGGTCCCGGCGCTGGAACAGAGGGTGACGGGTGCGGGGACGGACGGGCGGAAGGCGTTGTACCTGCCCGAGGCGCGGTCCGCCCTGGCAGGCACCGGAGCCGCACCGATACGCGTGCCGGCCCCGGCCGCCGTGCCGCAGCGTCTGGCCATCGCCCGATCGCTGCGCCCGCTGACCCGCAAGGTCCCCTCGTGGGACGTGACCGTGCTGGACGAGGAGGCCACGGTGGACGGCATCGTCGACACCGCCCAGTGGTCGCCCGTGCTGCTCCCGGCACCCAGCCGCTGGCTGGACCTTGTAGTGGTCGTGGACGATTCGGTATCCATGGCGGTCTGGGGCGACACCGTCGAGGAGTTCCTGTCCATCCTGGGCAGCGTCGGAGCGTTTCGGTCCGTGCAGCAGTGGCTTCTGCCCACCGAGGAGATCCCGACGCACGGCATCGTGCTGCGCCCGCCCACCGCAGGGCGTGGCGAGCGTCTCCTGGACCGGAACCCTCTGGAGATCGTGGACCCCACCGGCAGGCGCATCGTGCTGGTGGCTTCCGACTACGTCAGCCCGTCATGGGCGGACGGCACGCTGGAGCGCCTCCTGCACACCTGGGGTCAGTACGGCCCGGTCGCGCTGGTACAACTCCTGCCGCGTCGTATGTGGCAACGCAGCGCACTGAACGTCCATGAAGTAAAGCTGCGGGCTGGGATGCCCGGTGCCCCCAACGCCCGCTTGGGCGTCACCCCTCTGGGTGGCACCCCGTCGGCCAGACACTCGTTCGCGGCGAGCAGCATGGCCGTCCCCGTGCTGGAACTCGACCCGCGCTGGCTGGGACCCTGGGCAGCCCTGGTCAGTGGGGAGACCTCTGCCTGGGACACCCTGGCCATGCTGGTCCCGGCGTCCCCGGCGTCCCCGGCGTCCCCGGCCGCCACGGCGCCGGACCGCCCGTCCCCCACTGACCGCCCGACGCCGTCCCCCGAGGACCTGGTCCGGGACTTCACCCAGCACGCCAGCCCAACGGCTATCCGGCTCGCATCGCATCTGGCAGCCGTTCCCCTGAGCCTGCCGGTGATGCGGCTCGTGCAGCAGGCGGTGTGTGGAAACAGCCGACCGTCGGTGCTCACCGAGATCCTTTTCACCGGCCTGGTCACCCGCGCCGGCCAGGACCACGCAGACAGCCCCGCCGACGAAACGCTGTCCGTCGCGTTCGACTTCCGCCCCGGTGTTCGCCAGGTTCTGCTGGACGGAGCGCGGCAGTCCCAGATCCTGTACACACTGTCGTGTGTCACGGAATGGCTGTTCGGCCGCCTGCAGCGTTCCGGCACCCCGACCACCGACTTCACGGCCCTCCTGGACGGCGACGCGGTCGCCGTCGATGCCGCCCGCTCGGTACGCCCCTTCGCCATCGTCACCGCACAGGCTCTGCGCCACTTGAGTCCACGCTACGAGGGCCTGGCCCGGCAGTTGGAGGAGTCGGCCCCGCCCGGGGCGAACAGGCCCGATGCCGCCGGCACGACGGCGGTGCCGGGAGAGCGGGCCCTCCGCGTCAACGGCACCGTGCCCCCGGTAGGCGTGTTGCTCGACCGGGACGACCTGTTGGCTGAGATACACGCCAGCGCGTTCGGCGGGCGTGGGGCGGGCACGGTGCTGACGGCCCGTGAGGGCGGTGGCACCACCTCGACGGCAGCCCGGTACGTCGCGATGTACGGCCACGCCTACGATCATGTGACTTGGGTGACGGCCGGACGCCCCTCCACCGGACGTGAACTGCCCGAACTGCTTCGGGCCACCGCCGGGCAGACCGCCGCAACCTGGCTGCTGGTAGTGGACGACGCCCGGCCCGATGATCTTCCCGCATCGCTGCCCGACGGGCCCGGCACCGTACTGGTCACGTCGGCAGACGGCGGCTGGCCGGAGGGGTTCGTGTCCCACTCCGTCCCGCCGTTCAAGCGGGCCACCAGCATCCGCTTCCTGCTCGACCGGGTGTGCGGGCTGACTGCTCCGGTCGCACTGCGCATCGCGGCCAGGCTCGACGACGTCCCTCTCGCGCTGGCGATCTCGGCAGGTCTGCTGCTCCGGTCGACGCCCGATGCCCTGCTCACCGCGCTCGGTGCGGACCCCGACCCCGACGCACAGCCCGCCGCCCCACTCGATGACCCGGTCGCCACGGTGTGCGCGCTCGCTCAGACCCACGCAGTGCGAGAGTGCCCGGCAGCCGCGCCTCTGCTGGACCTGTGCGCGGTACTCGCCGCAGGCCCCGTACCGACCAGATTCCTCACCCAGGCCCTACCGCGGACGTACGACGCGGCGGTGACCGCTCTCGCAGACGCCGCGCTGGTCACCATCACCGATGACGGGTCGCACGTGTTCGTCCCGGCCGTGGTCCGGCGAGTGCGACGGGAGCACATGCAGGCGGCGGAAGTCGTCGCCGCGCAGCGACTGGCACGGGCCACATTCGTCACCTGGCGCGCCACCGCCGCCCGGACCGCCGGGGACAACAGCGGCATCCTCAGTCTGACGCGGCACCTGGAGCCCATGGGCGCCCTCGGTGACGCTGATCCGGCCGTGCACGAAGCCGTGCGCGAGCAGGTGCGGCTCCTCGCCGAGTACGGCGACGCCGAAGGTGCTCTCGCTTGGGGCAGGCTGGCCCTGGAACGGCTCGCGGATCACGATGGCACAGCCGACACGGAGCTTTCCCAGCTCCTGTCGCAGATGACGTCGGACACCGCCCGGGACCAGAGACAGCAAGGCCCATGACCGCCGCCCCCGGAACCACCTCTTCTGACGGCCCCACCCCGCCCGAACCGCCGACCGACGGGCCAGTGCGCAGCGCGTTGAGCGTGGGGGTGACGTGGTTCGCGCCCGACGAGCAGTTCGGCCTTGACGGCGAGGGTCCCGATCCGCTGCTGTTCGCCGTGGAGCGGGTGAACGCGGTCGCCTCGGCTCTGCAGGCGCCCTGCTTCGGGTACCGGTGCGAGCAACTGGCCCCCGAGAACGGATCGGACGGCCCGACGGCCGAGGCTCTCGGCGACGCCGTGCACACACTGTTGTCCACGACCGGTCCCGACGACGTCCTCGTCATCCACGTCGTCAGTCATGGGGTGGTCAGACCCACCGGCCTGTACGTCCTGGGATGCGACAGCACCCACACCCCGGGCACGTCGGTGGGAGGCTGGCTCTCCGCGGTGGAGGACTTCCCCGGCCGCCCGCTTGTGCTGTTCCTGCTGGACCTCTGCCACTCCGGGGCCGCCACCCGTCTGGAGTGGCAGTTGCGCCGGATGCTGGACGGATCCAATCGCGCCTGGGTCATGGCGGCCGCGGCCGAGGCGGAGATGGCGGTTGACGGCCGCTTCAGCGAAGCCGTGGCGGAGGTCCTGACCGCACTGGCGGAGCGGAGACTGCAATTCGATCCAGGCAGCCGGCACATCGGCTTCCACTGGTTCGCCGACGAGGTACGCAAGCAGTTGGAGAGAGCCACCGAGGCGCGGGGCGGACTCGCCCAGCGCATCACCGTCAGTGCCCTCGACACGGTAGGACCGGACCTGCCGTTCCTGCCCAACCCCGTCTTCCACGAGGCGGTCGTACGGCAGACCTCGCTTTCCACCGCATCAGGGGCAGCCCTTTCACTCCTCGACGATGTCGCCGACCCCGACCACTTCCGCCGCCATGCACAGGGCGGCGCGGGTTTCCCGGCCGGAGCGGCCGACTGGCAGGGACTGTTCACCGGACGGGCGGCGGAGGTCGAACGGATTGCAGGCTGGCTCGAGGACGAAGCCGGTCCCGGCCGGCTGATGGTGGTCACCGGAAGTCCAGGATCAGGCAAGTCTGCACTCCTGGGCGTGTTGTTGTGCGCATCCCATCCTGAACTGCGCGAAAACACCCGGACGTTGTGGCAGCCCCTCGGCCGGGAGGTGACCGCATCCTCCGCCCCACTGCCCGTGCACGCCCGTCAGCGCACACTCGCCGAAGTGGTGCGGTCCCTGGTACACCGCACCGGAGCTCGCGACCCGGGATGGGCCGGCTCCTCGGCCGACGCCCCGGAGACGGACCCCCGCCGGCTGATCGAGGCGCTCAGCCGCCGCACCGACCCGCCACCCGTCATCGTGCTCGACGCGCTCGATGAGGCCCGCGACCCGGTGTCACTCGTCCGCGACCTGCTCCACCCCCTCACCACCCTGAACCGGCCCGACGGGCTGCCACTGTGCCGAGTCCTGCTGGCGGCACGGGAGGAGGATCCCTTCCTGCCGCTGATCTCCGACGCGCGCACCACTGGGGACCTGATCGACCTCGACTCCATCGGACACGACACACTGGAAGCGGACCTGCGGTCGTACATCGAACGACTCCTGGGCCCGGAACGGAACGAGCACGCAACGGAGTTCGCAGCCGCCACCGCACGCACCCTGGCCGATCCGCATCCCTCCCCCGTCACCGGACCCCACCTCATCACAGCGCTCTACACCTCCTACGTCCTCCAGGAGGACGTGGCACCCGCCCTGGACGACCCCGAAGCGGCACGCCGACTCGGCGAACGGGTTCCCCGAGACCTGCCTGGCCTGCTGGACCTCCAGTTCTCCGGTGACCACGCCCACCATCTGCTGCGCCCGGTCCTCACCGCCCTTGCCTTCGCCCAGGGCGACGGCCTGCCGGTGGCACTCGTGACCGCGATCGCCCACGCCTTCGACAACCCGGGTGACACGTCGAAGACTGCCGACGCCACCTCACCGGACCACAACGACACGCCTTGTCCGGTAGCGCAAGGCCCCCAGGACCACGCCGCGGAAGTCGTGCACCTCCTCGACGAACTGCGCGCCTTCCTCCGTACCGTGCCCGACGACCGCGGCACCGCCCTGTACCGGCTGCTGCACCAGAGCATCGCCGACGAGTTGCGCGACCAGGCCAGGTCCGGCCCCCGCCCAGCACCCGGTGCGACCGCCGAACAGACGGTGTACGAAGCCCTGCTCGGCACCTTGAGCGCATCGGGTACCGCGGAGAGCCTGCGCTGGGCCGGACTCGACGACTATCTACGCCGTCACCTTGCCCAGCACGCCATCGACGCGGGCTGCTTCGACGCCCTCTGCGCCGACCCCGGCTTCCTGGTCCATGCCGACCCCGACCGGCTCGATCCCGAACTCGGCCATGCCGTGTCCGAGTCGGCTCGCAGCGCCGCCACCGTCTACCGCACCAGCGCACACGTCCACCGCAGAACCTCTGACGAAGGCCGCCGGCACATCCTGGCCATCGACGCCGTACGGCAGGGCGCCCGCACCCTCGCCGACCGGCTGGCCCGGCCGGGCCCGGGGCAGGGCAGCCCGATGCCGTGGCCACCACAGTGGGCCACCGCCAGCAGGATCAGCGCAGCCCATGCCTTCACCCTGCCCCTGCCCGACGACCGGGTGACGGCACTCGCGGCCCCGTCATCGGGGTCGCCCGACGTGGTCACCGGCACCCGGAGCGGGCGTCTGCGGGTGTGGGAAGCCCGGCACGGCCGAGTACGCGGATCCGTCGATCCCGGCCGAGGCGAAATACGTTCACTGGCCTGCACGGAACGCGGCGGGCAACCTGTGGTCCTGGTCGTGGCAGCGGACGGAGTCCCGGAGGTGCGCGCCCTGCCCGCGCTGGAGCCGTTGCGCACGACAACCCCGCTGTTTCCCGGCGCGCGCGGCGTACGCACCCTCGCCTGCGTCGACGTGGTGGGGCGAACCATGGCCGCGACGGCTGACGAGAACGGGCACTTGCTGCTGTGGGATCTCATGGGCGAACTGTCCGTCGAGAAGCTGCGCACCGATCTGGGCCGAACCACCGCTCTTGTTTGTTTGTCCGGCGACGACGGACCGCTCGTGGTCGTGGCCGACGACGAAGGGACGGTCCGCTTCTGCGCACCGCTCGGCGAAACAGCCATTCCGGATCTGCGCCACCCGTGCAGCGTGACCGCCCTCGCCCTCGCCGTCGTAGGGGACCGCCTGTGCGTGGTGACCGGCGGCAAGGACGGCCGCGTGCGCCTCTGGGACGCCACCTCGCACGCGCTGCGCATGACTTCGGCCAGTGCGCACGACGGTCCCGTCTACGCACTTTCCTACGAGGACGGCTCTCAGGACGGACTGCGGATGCCAGACGGTGAGGAGGCTTCCGGGCCCCGCCTGCTGAGCGGCAGCAGTGACGGCACCATCCGCATCTGGGATCCTACGCACGGCACGGAACAGGGCCGGTTCATCGGTCACATGGGCGCGGTGACCGCTCTCGCCCGCCCACCTGCGACGCCGCCCGTCCTGGTGTCGGCGGGCTTGGACCCGGCACTGCGTGTGTGGCATCTACCGCCCGGACGGACTCGTGCCGCCCCCGAGCCCGGACACACCTCCTGGGTCACCGCCATCGCCCATGCCGAACTCGACGAGCGCACCGTGCTCGTCTCGGCCGGTGCCGACGGGACGCTGCACCGCTGGGATCTGGCGGAGGGAACGCCGTACGGCCCGTCGGTCCAGACCGGACACGCCGGGGCGACGGCCGGACGACCGGTCTCCGTGCATGACTTGGTGGTCATCGACGGGCTCAAGCGCCCCCTGATCGTCACGGCTGGGGCCGATGGTCTGTCCCGGGTCTGGGACCTCCGCGAAGGCATCCCCTGCGGGCCGGAATTCCGTCCCGCCACTGCGCCGGTCCAGGCGCTGGCGGCTTCGTCTCTCGAAGGGCGGCCGGTGCTGGTGTCCGCGGACACCGACGGCAGGCTGCACCTGTGGGACGTGGAAAGCCGCTCCCGCAGGGGCCTGCCGCTCGCCGGACACACCGGCGGGGTCAACGCACTGGTCTGCATCCAACTGGATGCCCGGCCAACCGTGCTGTCCTGCGGCGACGACGGGACTCTGCGCCTGTGGGACCTGGCCACGGGACTGCCGCTGGTTCCGCATGTACAGGCTCATCAGGGCTGGGCCACCGCGTTGGCCTGGATGACGACGGACGACGGCGTTCCGCTCGCCGTCACCGGGGGCCAGGACGGCACCCTTCGGCTATGGGACCTCTCGGACCCTCTGCACATGCGGCCATACGGGGAAGCCCTGCCCATCGCCGGTGGGGTGAACGCGATCGCATGCGGCTCGGGGCCCGAGGGGCCCATGGTGGTCTGCGCGGACGACGCCGCCGTCCACGTCTGGAACCCGTTCTCGGACAGTTCGGTCGCCACACTGGGCGTGCCCGGTGCAGTGCAGTCGCTCCTGGTGCGCGACGACCAGATCGTCCTGGGATGCGAATGGGAGATCTTCGTCCTGCGCCGCGCCGACGGACCCTGAAGGCAGATCAGTCCAGGCGCGACAACTCGGCAGCCACCTCGGGCACGGACAGGTAGCTCGTCGCCTTGTGGGAGGCGACCAGGCCGAGGCTCACCTCATGGTGGACGTCGATACCGGGAAAAGAGGCAGGCAGATCACGAGGGATGGCCACCACATCGCCGATGTCCGCGACGTTCACCCACCGATGCACGCCCGGCGGTCGTTGCCCGACCCGATCCTCGTTGCCCGGCCCCAGAGACAACCGGTCACGGATCGCCCCGGGCAACCCCAGAGGGGAGCCCAGCGTGATGAGCAGGTCCAGGTCCACAGGCCGGTGCCACAAGGCCTCGTAGGCGATCACGCTGCCCAACGAATGCGCGAGCAGCACCCGCGGGCGTCGGCGCTCCACCACCCGGTGCAGCTCCTCCCGTACATCTGTACGCCGCCGCGAAGCAGGGTCGGCGAGATAGGTGTCGGCCTCCCGACAGAACAACACCACCACCCGCCTGGCCAGATCACCGTGCCGACGGGCGATCCACTCGGCGATCTGACGCACCGGCAGCCCGGCCCGGCCCATGAGAACCTCGTCGGGAGCGCCGAGCGCCGCCGCCCAGTCAGCGATCATCTGCTGTCCTGTCGCCCCGAGAAGTTCCGCGTCCTCAGCAGTACCCTGGGGCGTCCCCAGATGCAGCAGATGCGCGTAATAGGCCGCGTCGAGGCCCCCCTCCTCGTAGGTGACGCCGTCGTAGCGAGCGCCCAACGCCGCACCCCATTCGGCTGCCAACGCCCGCGCGGCTCCCTCCGTGCTGCCGGCCTGTGCCAGGTAGCGGTAGCAACGGATCCCGTGAATACCTACCAGCATCGAATCCCCCGTGATGGTCGAGCATCCTCGTGGACCTCAGCGTAGGGCAGCAGCAATCCAGTTACTGCGGGATCGCCTGCGCGTCGGTGCTGCCGGGGTCAGGTGCCGGGTGCCTCGAAGGTCTCGATCGTGCAGCGTTGCCGGCGCCGTTTGAAGCGCTCGCCGTTGGTACGTGGCAGGCGATGCGGGGTGGTGGTCATCCGGCGGCTACGATCCGCCACTGCTGGTTCGTGCTGTTGCTGTCACTCCACTGGCCCAGATCAGATCCATCGCCGGTGCGGCCCATGCCGTCGATGTACTTGCCGGTGGTGCGGTTCTTGATGCGCACGTTGTCGGCATCGGTCAGCACCGACCACTGCTGGCTCGTGCTGTTGCTGTCACCGTACTGGGTGACCGCGGATCCGTCCGGAGTTTGGCCTGCCCCGTCCAGGTACAGGCCGGTTGCCCGGTTCTTGATGCGTACGTATTGCCCATCGTTCTCGACGGTCCACTGCTGCTCGTACCGGTTGCTGCTGCCGCTGGCTTCGCCGACGGTGGCCCCACTGGTCGTGCGGCCCTCTCCGTCGATGTACAGGCCGGTGGCGGCGTTGGTGATCCGCACATATGTGCCGCCGCCGTTGCCGATCCCCCAGGCGTACTGCAGGCGGGTCAGTCCCGAGGCGTTCACCAGAGACAGCTTGATGCCCGAGCCGGTGCCGCTCTTGCTGGTCATGCTGTACCAGTCGCCGTCGCGCAGACCCGGCCAGTAGACGCTCCCCATGCCGAGGGTGCGCAGTTCGCTGCTGACGCCCCGGACGTAGTCGGCGAAGAACGAGCCACTGGGAATGCTGTAGTCGATGGTGTTGTAGTGGACGCCGTTCTTGCTGCCCGGGCCCATCGGGCCGCCCCACTCGGTGGCGATCGTGCGGGCGGCGTATCCGCCGATGTATCCGGCGAGGTGGTTCGCCCACTCGGTCTCGTCCTCGTATCCCGCGAAGAACGAGTAGTCGTGCACCGCCAGGAAAGTGCCGTCCAGGCGACTGTCGCGACCGACTGCCGCGACGTTCTGGGCCAGCCCGGCGCCGTCGAGGATCACCCTGGAGCGCGGCACGGAGGGGTACCTGGCCAACCATCCGCTGTACATGTCGTCCAGGCTGGTCGTGCTGTAACCGTACGGCTCGTTGATGACCTCGAAGTAGGCGTTGGGATTGGAGCCGTACTTCTGTACGACCTTGTCCCACATCTGGTTGAACCCGGCAGTGCTCGCCGGCTTGCCGCCGGTGTACGCCCAGTAGGCGAGGATCACGTTTCCCTTGGTGAGGGCCGTGTCGATCGCCCCGGTGTAGGTGTTCCAGTAGCCGGCGACAGTGGGCTCGTTGATAGGCATGCGCACTGTGTTGGCGCCCGTCGTCGCGTACATCTGGCCAACGATCTGGTCCGCCGCGGCGGAAGCCGATGAGTAGGTGTCCGACGCACCGAGACCGGACGGGTACAGTACGCCGTTGACGAAGTTGTCTCTCTGGTCGGCCCAGTTCACTCCTCTGAACTGCGATGTGGAAGCATGTGCCGGGTTCGGGCCGGCCGCCAGGATTCCTGCGGCGAGTGCGAACACCGCCAGCAGTCTGGTCATCGTGGCTGGCGTTCCACGTGTGTTGGCGATCGGGTTTCCCACCGGGTCGTCCCTTCCGTGCCTACAGTCTCTTCGGAGGCTCGCCGTCGGCTCACGGGGCGGACTCGTGTCTCCTGCGGTCCGCCGGGACGTCACTCAGGCGAAGTACGGTCGCGGGTCCCTGCCGGTCGTCGGTCGTGACGCCTTCAGGGAACTTGCCCTGGCCATGCGGTTGCCTGGGTGGAGCGGCGCCGCTTATCGGGCTATCCGAGTGTCCAGTGCTGGTTGGTTCCGCCGTTGCAGGTCCACAGTTCGACCAGGGCGCCGTCCGCGGTGGACCCGCCGGTCACGTCCAGGCACAGCCCGGACTGTGCCCCGGTGATCGTGCCGTTCGCGTTCACGTTCCACTGCTGGTTCGACCTGCCGGTGCACGGCCAGATCTGCACCTTTGTACCCGGACTGGTGCCCTGCGCGGCGGCGTCCAGGCACATGGCCGAGCTGCCGCTGTACACCGTCAGCTGACCGGAGGACGTACGCGTCCACGCCTGGTTGGCCCCGCCGCTGCAGGTGTGGATGTCCGTCTGCGTGCCCGCTGTCGTGCTGAGGTTCGGTACGTCCAGGCACTTGCCCGCACCCACCGCGTGGACGGGCCCGCCGCCGGCAGGCGGCGGCGTCGGGCCGTTCGGGGGCACGTAGGGGCACTTCGGCTGGTAGGCCGAGATGGTGGAGGGATCCGGCAGGGCCGGGCAGAGGAACTGCGTGTAGCGGGTGTCGTCGTCCACGAACACCTTGAGCCACGGGATCAGCAGCTTCATCTCCACGTTGTTCGGACGGGTGTAGTACACGTGGTCCGCTCCGGCGATCTGGGCGAAAGCGCTCTGCGTGGTGCTCGGCAGTGTGGCGTACAGACTGCTGAGGTACGACGGGGTGACGACCGTGTCTTTCTGACCGCCGATGACCAGAGTCGGCACCGTGTCGGTGGCCATGCTCAGGCCGTTGCCGGGGAATCCCGGCGCGAGGCCGATCATCGCCTTCAGCGACGGCTGGCGTTCCGCCGCGATGATCGCTCCTGCTCCGCCCGCGGAGTGCCCGAGTACGGACAGCCGGTTCGGGTCGACCTCCGCCTTGACCGGGCTCTGCTTGGTCAGCCAGTTCAGCCCCGCCAGCAGTTCGGTGGCTCGGGCATCGGCCCCGTCGGTGCGGCTGTTGGTCTCGATGCAGATCACCACGAACCCGAACGAGGAGAGCCACGGGCCCATCCAGGCCTCCTCGTCGGCGCACCGCGCCGAGTAGCCCGGCACGATCGCCAACGCTCCCCAGGTGCCCAGGCTGGTGTCCGTCGGGTAGTAGACCACCCCGCCGTTGAACCCGTTGCCCGGCGCCACACTCACCTGTGCCGTGGCGAACGTACCGCGCGACGCCTCGATGCCGGCCACGGTGGGATCAGGGCCGCGCTGGTACGGGTTGCCCGGGGCGGCCTGCGGCGCGGCCGCGTCGGACACCGGGCGGGCCGACGCCGACGCCGGCGCCACGAACATCGCCGCGACTGCGGCCACGACGGCTGCCACCGCGGTCGCCGCCCGAACCGTCCGCGGCCGCCGCCCCGTTCCCGCCCTGCCCGCTTCTGCGCCTCCTGGCGCCGATCTCCACGTTCGCATGGTGAACCTCCCGTGGGACTGGTGAGTGTCGCCTGCCTCTTGGCGCTCACAAACCGTTACAGAGAAGATCAGGCGATTCGGTGATGGGATGTATGACGCGGTCGCGTCCACCGCTGGGTGGAACGTGTCATAGCAATGCGTCGACCTCAAGAGCTGGTTCGGGCACCGCTGAAGTCGAACCACGCGATCAGGACAATCGATCTCGCGCGTAGAGATCCCATGTCATGGCCCAGGGGCTGGTCGAACTGTGGGGATTCGTGCAGACGCCTTCCCTCGCTCGGAAGGCCGGATTCGGTGGGCAGGCGGGCAGCACGGTCCCGGCAGTCCTGCTGATGCGCAGGTCTCGGGTTCGAATCCCGAAGGCGGCGGGGGCTGCGGGGCGGCGCGGGGCGCGCGGCCGTCCGGTCACCGGCGCGAGCCAGATCCGGCTCGGGCCGACGAGTCATGACCGTGGATCAGGTTCTGCTTCCGCGTCGGGACGCTGTGACGAGTCGCGTCGGCGCGCCATCAGAGTGGTACCGGTGACCACCAGGCCGATCGCCACGACCTTCGCCGCCTGGTAGATCAGTGAAGGGCTGGAGCTGGACCGGCCCGGGAACGCCCACAGGAGCAGACCGAGTCCGAAGAGCAGCACGATGAAGCCGCCGACCGGACCCAGACCACCCCAGCTCCAAGGAGATGCGGATAACTCGTTCTCCGTACCAGGTTTTTCATGGTCATCAGCTGTCATGGCTCGCACATTGACAAGTTTTCGGTCCGCGGTTGCGCGGTGCTCGGACCAGCGCGAGCAAGCGGCGCTCCGTGGTCCACCGAGGCCGGTCAGGCTGCGCACGAGGGGCCTCGGCGGCCTGTCGTCCCGCCGGCTCAGGGACCGGTTCGGGCGTTCTGGTCAGGGGCGAGGCTTGGTGTCGTGTGGATGCCGAATTCGTGCCTCAGGGCGGAACGGGCGGCCAGGTAACCGGACATTCCATGCACACCGGGTCCTGGCGGTGTGGACGCTTAGCACAGGTACACGCCACGGAGCGGCGTGCGATAGGGATCCACCCGGGGCGCCGGGCGGAGCAAGCGGACGGCGCGGGGCAAGCCGCCCCGGGCCGGAGGCGGCAGCCTGCCGCGCGGCGCTGATCTGTGGAACGGCATCGCGCGGCACGAGCCGGCACAGGACGGTTCGTGCCGGGAGCAGGCCGGTTCCGGTCCGGTACGGCGGCGAGCCCGCGGGTCGTCACGGGCGACTACTGCGGTGTTTTTCCACCCGCCCCCGGCACGATCAGCCCCGTCTCGTAAGCCACCACCACCGCCTGGGCTCGGTCGCGGAGGCGGAGTTTGGCGAGGATGCGGGCGACGTGCGTCTTCACGGTGGCCTCGCTGAGGCGGAACCGGGTGGCGAGTTCGGTGTTGCTCAGGCCGGTGCCGAGGGCGCGGAGGACTTCGAGTTCGCGGGGGGTGAGTGCCGTGAGGTCGCGGTGCAGTGCGGGGGAGTGGGGGTCGCCGTGGGCGACGAAGCGCTCCACCAGGCGCCTCGTGATGGCGGGGGCCAGGAGGGCGTCGCCGTTGCGGGCGAGGTGGACGGCGGCGACCAGGTGTTCCGGGGTGACGTCCTTGAGGAGGAAGCCGCTGGCGCCGGCGGTGAGCGCGGCGTAGACGTAGCGGTCGAGGTCGAAGGTGGTCAGCATGATCACGCGGGGTGGCTCGGGAACGGCGCCGGACGGGATGCGCCGGGTGGCCTCCAGGCCGTCGGTGCCGGGCATCCGGATGTCCATCAGGACCAGGTCGGGGCCGGTGCGGTGGACCGCGTCGATCGCCTGCTCCCCGTCGGCGGCCTCGGCCACCACGTCGATCCCGTCCGCCGCCAGGATCATGCCGAAGCCCGTCCGGACCAGTGCCTGGTCATCGGCGATCACCACGCGTGGTGGCCGGGTCATGGGAGTTCCCCGGTCGGGCGCGCGGCGGGGATGACCGCTCGGTGGCCGCCGCACTCCGCGCCCAGCCGGGCACCGCCCGCTTCTACGGCACGGCCCAGGCGGAGGTGAGCGCGTCCGGGATCAGCGGCGCCACGACCGTGGTCGCGTACCAGGGTGATTCCTCCTGGGGTGCCCCGCGCCTGGTCTCCGGGCGCGCTGGCTCGACGGCCCGGGTCAGGCGGTGGTCACCCGCCGCTTCCTGCGGGCCGCCGAGATCGACGTCGGTGACACGGTGACCCTGACCGAGCAGGGACGCCGCACCTCGGTGCGGATCGTCGGCGAGGCGTTCTTCACCGAGGGACAGGGCATGGGGCTGCTCACCCGCACCTCCACCCTCGCGGACCTGGGCCTCGACGCGACACCGGGCCGGTACCAGGTGCGGACGAAGCCGGGGACGGACCTCGCGCACTACCTCGCCTCGCTGAGGACCGCCCTCCGGCCGACCGGTGCGGTCGCCATGGCGAACTCCCGGGACACGTCCGGTGCGATCGCGGCCATGGACGCGCTGATCGGCACGCTCACCCTGATGCTGGTCGGGGTGGCGGGTCTGGGGGTCCTCAACACGGTCGTCCTCGACACCCGCGACCGCGTCCACGACCTCGGCGTCCTCAAGGCACTGGGGATGAGCCCCCGGCAGACCGTGACCATGATCGTCACCTCGGTCGCCGGGATCGGCCTGCTCGCCGGTCTGGCCGCGGTGCCGGCCGGGGTCGCCCTGCACCGGTACGTCACTCCGCTGATGGGCGACGCGGTCGGTCTGACGCTGCCCCGGTCGTTCATCGCCGTCTACCACGCGCCCCAGCTCGCACTGCTCGCCCTCGGCGGTCCGGTTGTCGCGGTCGCGGGCGCGCTGCTGCCGGCCGGGTGGGCGGCTGGAAGGGACACCGTCGGGGCACTGCGCACCGAGTGAGCGGATGTGCGCCGGGCGGTGCGGGAGGAGAAGCGGGACAAGGACCTCGGTCGTTCACCTCCGACGACCGAGGTCCTCTTTGCGTCCCCGGACCCGGCCTGCGGCGACACTCCCCCGAGTTACGCGTCCGACGCGCGCGTCGTCGGGCCGGATCCGATGACACGATCACATCAGGGCGCACCAACGGATCGCTAACATGTGGTCAGCGGTTCTTCCGGCGGCTGCCGGCCGGATGGCGTGAATTCGCCGGACGGCAGCGGCAGTAGCCCGGAACCGTAGCGGATTCCGGCGGTAACCGATAGACGAAAGGTGGCGGGAAACCGTCGGGGACAGGGCGGGATTCCGCCATGGACGGCGGGGCGCCCGCCGCGGGGCACGGTCGGCCACGACCGCATGGGAAGGCAGTGAACGGCGTGATGCGGCGGTGCGAGCTGCGGTTCGGACTGCTGGGACCGCCCGTTCTGTACGACCGTGTGACGTACGGTGTTTCGTACAACGGCACGGACGGCGCCACGCCCGCCACAACGGACGACGCCACGCCCGCCACATACGACACCGCGAACGGCACCGCACACGGCACCCCGAGCGACGTCGCGAACGACGCCTCTGACCACGTCGACGACCTGGTCCACGACGCCCGCCCCCATGACACCGGTGACCGCAGCGGCTCGGCCCCCTCGGTCCGGCCGATCGGCAGCCCCAAGCTGCGCGCCCTGCTCGCCGCGCTGCTGCTGGAGGCCGGCCGGGTGGTGCCGGTCGACTCGCTCAAGGACGCCCTGTGGGGCGGCGCGCCGCCCGCGTCCGCGCAGGCCTCGCTGCACAACCACGTCACCCGGCTGCGTCGGCTCCTCGACGACCCCGAGCGGCTGCGGGCCGTGCCGCCGGGGTATCGCCTCCGGGTCGACGACGGCGAACTGGACGTGCACGTCTTCGACGCGCGCCTGGGCGAGGCGCGGGCCGCGCACGGCCGCCGGGACTGGGCGGGTGTGCTGCGGGCCTGTACGGCGGCGCTCGCGCTGTGGCGAGGGGCGCCGCTGAGCGGCCTGCCCGCCGAACTCGGCGGATACGCCCTCGTGCAGCGACTGGAGGAGGCACGGCTGCTGCTGCTGGAGTGGCGTTACGACGCCGAGCTGGGCCTCGGCGGGCCCCGGCTGGGCGCGCTGGTGCCGGAGCTGGCCGCCCTGGTGGCCGAGCATCCGCTGCGCGAGACCTTCCACCGTCAGCTCATGCTCGCGCTGCACCGCACCGGACGCCAGGCCGAGGCCCTCGCCGTCCACCGCGACCTGCGCACCCGCCTGGTCGAGGAACTCGGCATCGAGCCCGGCCCGGCGGTGCGCAGCGCCCACATAGAGGTGCTGCGGGACACCGGGGGCCCGGCCGCCGCCGGGAGCGGCCCGGGGGAGGCCCCGTACGACGATCCGTACGGAGGTTCGCGCAAGGGCCCCCGCGGGGGTCCGCACGAGGGCCACCCGTCCACGGGTGAAGGCCCGTTCGAGGACGGGGGCGGGAGCCCGCGCCGGCCGCGCCCGGGCGGCGAGCGGACGGATACCGAGGTGAGGGCCGCGCACACCGGCCGGGAGGACGGCTCGCCGTCCGGGAAGAGCACCGCCGGCCCGTCGCTCGACCCCGTATCTACGCGCGGGGACACGGTCCCGGCCGCCCGGACGCCCCGGCCCGCCCAGCTCCCGCCGCCGCCCGCCCACTTCACCGGCCGCAGGGACGTTCTCCACGACCTGCGCCTGGCCCTCACCGCACCCGGTGCGGACGGGGGCGACGCCAGGACTCCCGTCGTCGCCGTCATCAGCGGCATGGCGGGCGTCGGAAAGAGTGCCATGGCCCTGCATGTGGCCCATGAGCTGCGGAAACGTTTTCCTGATGGGCAGCTGTACGTCAGTCTGCACGGTGCGACCCCGGGCATGTCCCCGCTGCCCGCCGCCCAGGCCCTCGGCACCCTGCTGCGCGACCTCGGCGCCGACCCCCGGAACATCCCCGAACACCCTGACGCGGCCGCCGCGTTGCTGCGCTCGATGCTCGCGCCGACCCGCACCCTGATGGTGCTGGACGACGCGGCGAACGCCGCGCAGATACGGCCGCTGCTGCCGGCCGGCCCCGGATGCGCGGTGATCGTCACCAGCCGCTCCCCGCTGACCGCTCTCGACGGCGCCCGCCGCTTCCCGCTCGGGCCGCTGACCGGCGAGGACAGCGCGGAGCTGCTGCGCACGGTCTCCGGCCGCGACGGACTCGGCGCCGATCATCCCCTCGTCGAGCTCACCGGCCGCCTGCCGCTCGCCCTGCGCGTGGTCGCCGCCCGGCTCGCCGCCCGCCGCGCCCTCACTCCGGACGTCCTGGCGGGTCAACTGGCCGCCACCGAGGGCCGCCTGCACCAGCTGGAGTACGACGACCTGAGCGTCCGCCGTTCCCTGGCGGTCGCGCACGACGCGCTCGCCGCCTCGGTGCGGGAGACCGACCGGGACGCGGCCCGCGTCCTGCGCCGCATCGGTGCCCTGGACCTGCCCACCTACGGTGCGGCCCTGGTCGCCCGCCTCACCGGCACCGACGAACGCCGGGCCGAGGCCGCACTGGACCGCCTGGTCGACGTCGCACTCCTGGAGGAGACCGCGTACGGCCGCTACGCACCCCACGATCTGGTCCGCGACTTCGCCCGCGAACTCACCGGCGACGGCGAGGACACGGCCGTCGCCGGCACCGCCCTGCGCTGGTACGCCGCCGTCGCCGAGCGCACCCTCACCGCGATCGTGGAACCCGGCCTCGACCAGGACGACCGCCGCCGTCCGACCGCCGCCCAGCCGCCCGCCCACACGGCGGACGTACGGGCCGTGGCCTCCTTCGGCTCCGCCGAGGAGGCCTTCGCCTGGGGCGACCGGGAACTGGCGAACATCGTGGCCCTGGCCGAGCGGTACGCCGAGACGTCCGACGACCGGCAGGCCGCGCATCTGTCCGCCCTGGTCCGGCTGTTCTTCCCGTACGTGCAGCGCAGCGGCCGGGTCGCCGAGATGGAGGTGCTCGGCCGGGCCGCCCTCGGTGCGGCGCGGCGGCTCGGCGACGAGGCGGCCGAGGCCTACGCGCTCGGCGACCTCGCGGGCCTGCACTTCCTGACCGGCAGGCAGGGCGAGGCCCTCGCCCTCACCGACCGGGCCCTGACGATCTGGCGCCGGCTCGGCAGGGTCTCCTGGATCCGGCGCAGCCTCAACAACCGGGGACTGCTGCTCGAGGGACTGGGCCGGTACGCGGAGTCCGGGGACGCGCTGCGGCAGAGCCTGGAGTACTCACGGCAGCTCGACGACCCCTACGGCGAGGCGATCACCTACAGCCACCTGGGCAACCTGTACGAGCACACCGACCCGCGCGCGGCCATAGAGCAGCACCGGCGCTCCCTCGCGATCGGCGACGCGATCGGCGCCGTCATCGTGCAGCACTCCGCGCACTGCAACATCGGCTACGCCCATCTCGCACTCGGCGAACCGGCAGCCGCCGCCGTTCACTTCGAGGAGAGCCTGCGCATCCTCGGCGGACACGGCGACTGGCACGGGGAGTCCCAGACCCGGCTCGGCCTGGTCCGCGCGCTGCGGCAGCTGGGCCGCACCGGGCGGGCGGGGCGGGAGTGCGCCGAACTGCTGCGCCGCGCGGACGGCCGCGCCGACCGCTACGTGGGCGGCCTCGCCCGCCACCAGTACGGGTTCCTGCTGCGCGAGACGGGGCGGGTGCGGGAGGCGTACGGCGCCTGGCGCGAGGCGCTCGCCGCTCTGGACGGCACCGACGAGAGCGCGGTGGTCACCGAGCTGCGGGAACTGCTCGGCGGGGACGGCTGATCACTTGGCGTCGGCATAGCACTCCACCACCGCCGTCGTGAACGGAAACCTGACCGGCGTCTGTCCGAACGTCAGTCGGCCCGCCAGGTCCGCCGCCTTCCGGATCGCCGCCACCACCGCCTCGGCCTCCTCCTCGGGACAGTGCACGATCACCTCGTCGTGCTGGAAGAAGACCAGTTCGGCGGCCATGCCCGCGCAGGTCCGGCGCAGCGCGGCGAGCAACAGCAGGGCCCAGTCGGCGGCGCTGCCCTGGACGACGAAGTTACGGGCGAAGCGGCCCCGCGCGCGGGCGTCGGTGGATGTGTGACCGGGGGCCCAGGAGCGGGCGTCGGACTCGTCGTCCGGTGCCGTGACAGGGATGCCCGCCTCCTCGGCACCGTCGTCGGCGGCCCCCGCCACGGGCGGGCAGGTCCGCCCCAGCCAGGTCCGCACCAGCCGGCCCTCCTCGCCGGCCCGCGCCGCCTCGTCCACGTACGCCACCGCCTTGGGGAAGCGGCGTCTGAGCAGGGCGAGGTTCTTCAGGCCGTCGCCGGAGGTCTGGCCGTAGACCGCGCCGAGCACGGCGAGCTTGGCCTGCGCGCGGTCGCCGGAGAAGGCCCGGTCGGACACGGACTGGTAGAGGTCGCTCTCCCGGCCGGCCACCTCCATCAGCCCGGGATCACGGGAGATCGCCGCCAGCACCCGCGGCTCCATCTGGTCGGCGTCGGCGACCACCAGCCGCCAGCCCGGGTCGGCGACCACGGCCCGCCGGATCACCTTGGGGATCTGCAGTGCGCCCCCGCCGTTGGTGACCCAGCGTCCGCTGACCGTCCCGCCCGCGAGGAACTCCGGCCGGAACCGCCCGCCGCGCACCCAGTCCTGCAACCAGGACCAGCCGTGCGCCACCCAGATGCGGTACAGCTTCTTGTACTCCAGCAGCGGCTCGACGGCCGGGTGGTCGAGGGAGGCGATCTCCCAGCGGCGGGTGGACTTCACCTTGATCCCGGCCTGCGCGAAGGCCTTCACCACGTCGGCGGGCAGATCGGGCCGCACCCGGCGGCCGAACGCCGCGGACACCTCGTCGGCCAGCTCGGCCAGGCGCCGCGGCTCACCCCCGCCCGCGTACCGCTCGCCGAGCAGGTCGCGCAGCAGCTCGCGGTGCACCTCGGCGCTCCACGGCAGCCCCGCCCGGTTCATCTCGGCGGCCACCAGCATCCCCGCCGATTCGGCCGCCGTCAGCAGCCGCATCCGGTCGGGGTGCGCGGCCCGGTCGTGCCGCCGCTGCTGCTCGGCGTAGACCGCGAGGAGGTCCGCCAGCGGCAGGCGGGCGCCCTGCGGTTCGAACAGCGGGGACTGCGCTCCGGGTTCGGCGGCGCGCTGCGGGGGATCGGGCGGTACGGGGCCGCCCCGGAGGCGGGCCAGGGCGGCGACGGCCGAACGCGGCTCGCCGTACCGCCCCTCGTGGCCCAGCAGGAGCGTCTCGGCGTCCTCGATGTCGTAGCACCGCTCCACTCGCGCCCCCGTGGCGAGCAGACGCGGATAGACCTCGGCGGTCGACCGCCACACCCAGCGCGTCACCTCCGGGCGGCTCCGCACCGCCCCGGCGAGATCCGGCTCCCGCCGCACCGGTCCGGCGGGCAGCCCGTCCGGGCCGAGGGGGGCGAGCTCCACGCCACCGTCCTCGGCCGGGGCGAGCGCCCATCGGTCGGTCATGGGCGTGAGTGTGGCAGGGGGGTCTGACAATCGCGGTGAGCTGCGGTTCCATCCCTCGGCGCGGGGGTGTGGACCGTGGTCTCCGGCCTTCGGCGCGGGGGCGTGGCGCCCCCGTGTTCTCAGCCCGTCGGGCCGTCCCCGGTGCCCTCCGCCGTGGCTTCGCCCGCCTTGCTCTGTTCCAGCAGCAGCGCCAGCACCTTGCCGATGTACTCCTCGGTCGCCGCCTTGGAGATGCCGAGCCCGCTGAGCACACCTTCCCCGTTCTCGTGCTCCAGCAGGGCCAGCAGGATGTGCTCGGTGCCGATGTAGTTGTGGCCGAGCCGGAGGGCCTCGCGGAAGGTGAGTTCGAGGACCTTCTTGGCCTCCGGGCCGTAGGGGACGAGGTCCGGGGCGTTCTCCGCGGCCGGCGGGAGTGCGGCGGACGCGGCCCGGCGCACGGCGTCCAGCGGGACGCCCTGGGCGGTGACCGCCTTGGCGGCCAGTCCCTCGGGCTCGGCCAGCAGGCCGAGGACCAGGTGCTCGGGACGGCCCTCGGGGTTGCGGGCCGCCACCGACTCGTTGTGCGCGGCCATGACCGCGTTCCGCGCGCGCGGGGTGTAGCGGCTGAAGCCCTGGCTGGGGTCGAGGTCGGCCGACTCCTTCGGTACGAAGCGCTTCTGCGCCGCCTGCCGGGTGACGCCCATGCTCTTGCCGATGTCGGTCCAGGAGGCGCCGGAGCGCCGTGCCTGGTCCACGAAGTGACCGATCAGGTGGTCGGCGACGTCGCCCAGGTGGTCGGCGGCGATCACCGCGTCCTGGAGCTGGTCCAGGGGTTCGGTGTGGACCTTCTTGATGGCCTGGATGAGGTCGTCGAGACGTACGGGTGCCGTGCCGGGTGAGTTCGTCGTCATGTGTCAACCATAGGTTGACACCCCGCCATCGTCAACCCGAAGTTGACACTCGCTCGTGCTCCTCCTCCGACCCCACCTCCGGCTCCTACTTCGGCGCCGCCGCCAGTCGCACCGCCAGCCCCGCGAACACGGTCCCGCTGAACAGGTCCAGCGCCCGCGCCACCCGCCGGCTGCGCCGCAGCAGCGTGGCGAGCCTGCCGGAGAGCAGCCCGATCGAGCCGTCCACCAGCAGTCCCATCACCGTGATCGTGACGCCGAGCACGAGGAACTGCTCGCGCACGTGTCCCAGTTCCGGGTTCACGAACTGCGGCAGGAAGGAGACGTTGAAGAGGATCACCTTCGGGTTCAGCAGATTGGTGACGGCCCCGCGCCAGAAGGCACGCCGCCGCCCCGCGCCCGCGGACCCGTCCGCCCCGGCCGGCGTGGCACCCCCGCGGAACGCCCTGACCGCGAGGTACAGCAGATAGGCAGCGCCCGCCCAGCGCAGCACGTGGTAGAGCGTCGGCAGGGTCAGGAACAGCGCCGAGAGTCCGAGTGCCGCGGCGGCCGCGTGCACGAACATCGCGCAGGCCACCCCGAGGGCGGCCGTCACCCCCGCCGAGGGGCCGCCCCGGCCGCCCATCGCGACGATGAACATCATGTCGGGGCCGGGCGTGACGCAGAGCGCGAACGCTGCCACGAGGAAAGCTGCGTAGAGAGTCGTGTCCATCATTCCAAGCATGTTCGACGCGGCACCGGATCGCGACGGCAGGTTTTCGAGGCGTGAGACGCCGGGGTGTCCGAAACGGCGGCCGCCGAGGCCTTCCCGGCGCGGCCCGGCACGGCCGTACGTTGTCCACAGGCTGTGGACGAGCGCCGCCCGCTGTCGGCGGCCCATGGCACGATCGACGGGTGAGCAGCGAAACCAGCGCCGTCGAGCGAGCCTTCCGGGCCGCCCTGTACGACGATTCCGAGGCCGGGCTGGACACGGGTGCCTCCCTCCTCGCCGCCGATCCCGGGGCGGACGCCGCGGTGGCGCGGCGCGGGGAGGAGTTCGTCGAGGCGGCCTGGCGGCGCGGCTGGCAGCCCGGCGACGTGGTACGGCTGGTGCGGCGCGAACTGGACGACGTACACGTGTCCCTGGCGGCGGAGCTGATCCGCGCACAGGCGCCGCGGGACCGGCCGCGCGGCCGGCGCTGGGCCGCGCAGCTCGACGCCCTCCCGGACGGACCGGCGCGCGGGACCGACCGCTTCGCGCACGCCACCGCCGTCCTCGAGCTGTACCGCCTGCTGCTGCGGCTGCCCGCCCTGGAATCCCTGGAGGAGCCCCGGCAGGAGCCGCAGCGGCCGGCGTCCCGCATGCTCACCCGGATACGCGCGCTGCTCGCCAAGGCGGAGGCGACCGGGTTCCCGGAGGAGGCGGAGGCGCTGAGCGCCAAGGCGCAGGAGCTGATGGCCCGGCACAGCATCGACGAGGCGCTGCTCGCGGCCGGGGCCCCCTCGGCGGACGCGCCCGGTGCCTGCCGGATCGGAGTCGAGCCGCCGTACGAACAGGCCAAGGCGGTCCTGCTCGACGCGGTCGCCACCGCCAACCACTGCCGGGCGGTGTGGAACGAACCGCTCGGCTTCTCCACGGTCGTCGGCTTCGAGCCCGACCTGGAGGCGGTCGAACTGCTCTACACCTCGCTGCTCGTGCAGGCCACGCACGCGATGACGAAGGCCGAAGCGACCCAGCGCGCCGGCGGCCGGAAACGGACGAAGACCTTCCGGCAGTCCTTCCTCGCCTCCTACGCCCACCGCGTCGGCGAGCGCCTCGCGGCCGCCGCCGAGACCCAGGTCACCCGGGACCTGCTCCCGGTGCTGGCCACCCGCGAGACAGCCGTGGCCGGCCGTCTGGAGGCCCTCTTCCCGCGGACCACCACGACCCGGCTGCGCGGGGTGAGCGACGAGGCGGGCTGGACGGAAGGTGCCCGGGCGGCGGACCGGGCCCGTGTCAGGGCCCGGCCGGGACTCGACTAGGGCCGCTCGCGACGGCCCGGCCCCGGTCGCCTGGCCCGGTCGCCCGGTGTCAGTCGCCCACCTGCTGGAAGGCGCTCACGAAGGCCTGGTCGCCCGGCTTGTTCTTCCCGGCGACGGGACCGTACTTCCAGGGGAAGCTCTGGCTGTCGGTACCGCCGGGCAGCGTGACCTTGAGGGTCTTGGCCGCGAGGCTGTTCCTGCCGCCCGCCGCGCCCCGCACATAGCTGATGGTGAAGGACGCGGAGTCGCCCTTGGCGAGCTTCAGCTTCTGCGGCTTCGCGCCCTGCTGCGCGGAGAGGGCCACCGTGGTGCCGCCCCCTTCGAGGGTGGCGCCGGGAAAGTGCTCCAGCGTGCAGGGCGCGCTCTGGTTGGTGATGCTGACGGGGATCTCGCCCGTGTCACCGGCGGCCGGTGCCAGGCTCGCGGAACCCACTTGTACGGAGACACCGCCGATCCCGCAGGCGGAGCTGGACTTGCCCTTGTCGCCGCTGTCGCCGCCGCTGTTGCAGGCGGTCAGGACGAGTGCGGCGGCGAGGGCGGTGACGGTGAGCGGAATGGCGCGCATGAGTGGTGTCCCTGTCGAGGTCGTGACGGTCCCCAGCATCATCGTGCCTGCGCGCGCGAACCCGCCGCGCGCCCCCCTAAGGCGTGCCGACGCTCGGGGTGGCGAGACCCGGGGGGAGCTTGCCGCCCTCGGCCCTGGTGTACGTCTCCTTGCCGAGCTTGCCCGACCAGGTGATCGTCATGGAGTTCCCGCCGGCCGGGTCGACCATCCCGGTCTCCCGCTCCTTGCCGCCGTCGGCGCAGGTCAGGTGGAGCATCTGCATCCCGGCCTCCGCACCGGCGGTCCCGCTGCACACGGTGCCGCCGGTCACGAAGAGCGCCGCCTTCTTGCCGGTGACCACCAGGGCCACGGCCTTGCCGTCGTGCGTGGCGAGCCAGCTGCCCTGCAGGCCGCCGGACGCGCCCGTGACCCCGCCCGTACCGCCGCCGGTTTCCGCGGTGGAGGCTCCGGCCGAGGAGCGGGCCGGGCTCGGGCTCGTCGAGGCGCCGCCGGAACCGCCGCCGCAGGCGGTGAGCGCGAGCGCGCCCGCCAGCCCCGCGGTCGCGGCCGCGACCCGCACCCTCGTGCGCGCCGCCGGGGTCACCCTCGTATTCGGCGAAGTCACTGCTGGCTCCCGAGCTTGTAGGCGGAAACGGCCGCCGGTTGGCCGCTGGGACCGCAGCAAGCTACCAGCCCGAGCCCGGCGGTCTTCCGGGCGCCCGGTACGTATTGCCGGTGTGAGCCGGTGCGGCCGGTCCCGTGGACCTGGCCGTTGTGTGAAGACTGGAACAGTAAGGGCCCGCCACGCGTCTGTTCTTAGTGCAAGAAGCATTCCATCCTGACGACCCGGCGCGGCCGACGGCGAGGAAGATCATCAACGGGGGCCGGCATTCGTATGTCCTGGGAGTGGTGGGGCACATGCTGCGACAGCTTCGGTGACTGGTCGGTAAAGCTCTCGTCAAGGCTGTAACCGGAGGAACACCCCGCGTGCACGTGCATCTGCTCATGCATCTGCACGTGAGGGGGGTTATGATCCGGACCAGTTGACCACCGCATCTCTGGCCACAACAGCCAAAGTGCACCACCGGGGAGCGACCTGTGGACCGCGACGTTGACGGCGTGTACGGGGGGTACGACGTGTACAACGGCATGGCTGCCACGCAGCTGGACGGCGTGGCCTGGCAGAAGAGCAGGCACAGCAACTCGCAGGGTTCGTGCGTGGAGTTCGCCCGGCTGCCGGGTGGGGACGTGGCGGTGCGCAACTCGCGCTTCCCGGACGGTCCCGCGCTCGTCTACACGCGAGCGGAGATCGAGGCGATGCTGCTGGGCGTCAAGGACGGCGAGTTCGACCACCTGATAGTCGGCTGACCCGGCTGGGTCACGGGCGGACGGAAGGGACGGGCCAGGGGGGCAAGCCGGGACGAAGGCGACGGAGCGTCCGTGGACGCGCGTAGAAACGCGGCGTCGGACGGTGCCGCGTCGCGTCAGTCGTCCGGCTGCAGCCGGAACAGCGCCCAGACCACCTTGCCGCCGAGGCTGCCGGCCAGCGGGTGCCAGCCCCAGCCGTCGCTGAAGGAGTCGACCAGGAACAGGCCACGGCCCGACTCCGCCGAGCAGTCGTCCGAATCGCGTGCGACCGGGGTGTCATGGCTGGGGTCGCGCACCGCGCACACCAGCCGCCCGGTGCACCGCATCAGATGGAGCCGCACCGACGCGGTCCCGTCCGGGCACCGCCCGGCGTCGTCCGGCAGCGCGTGCCGCAGGGCGTTGGTGACGAGTTCGGAGACGACCAGGCATATGTCGTCGAAGCGGTCGCCCGTGGTCCACTGGTCGAGGGTCCGGCGGGTGAACCGGCGGGCCTCGCGGACCGCGTCGTAGCGGGCGGGCAGGGCACAGGAGGCGGCGTTGGACACGGCGTCCGGATCCAGCGGCGGAAGGCCCTGCCGTAACGGCTCGAGCATGGTCGATCCATTCGTCCCCATGCGAGGCACTCCCGGGAATTCGCGGTCGTTGCGATGCAGCGGTGGCGCGGGACCATGGTTTCGGATGCGCACAACAGATGCAAGGGCAGATGCACGTGCACGAGACCGAATTGGGCGGCCCCGTACCACTTGTTGGTCATTTTTTCCGCCAACCCGATGCACGTCGGACACCTTTTCCTCGCAGGTGGCTGTGTGAAATCGTGGGCGTCTTTCCGTTTCCGTAACCGGACGAGTACTGCTCGAAGTGTTTTAGTGGCAGACTGCGGCCCCTGAAGACGGTTGGGGAGGCTGGCGAACGTGAGCGCGGGAGAGCCGGGATCGGTGGTGCGGCGCATGCTGCTCGGATCACAACTCAGGCGACTGCGTGAATCGCGGGGGATCACGCGCGAGGCGGCGGGTTACTCGATCCGCGCCTCCGAGTCGAAGATCAGCCGGATGGAGCTGGGCCGGGTGAGCTTCAAGACGAGGGACGTGGAAGACCTGCTGACGCTGTACGGCATCACCGACGAGGCCGAGCGCGACTCCCTGCTCTCCCTCGCCAAGGAGGCCAACGTGGCAGGGTGGTGGCACAGCTACTCCGACGTGCTGCCGAGCTGGTTCCCCACCTATGTGGGTCTGGAGGGCGCGGCCTCGCTGATCCGGGCGTACGAGGTGCAGTTCGTGCACGGCCTGTTGCAGACGGAGGAGTACGCGCGCGCGGTCGTGCGGCGCGGTATGAAGGGCGCGAGCACGGCAGATGTCGAGCGGCGTGTGGCGCTGCGCCTGGAGCGGCAGAAGTACCTGGTGGCCGAGAACGCCCCCGACCTCCACGTGGTCCTCGACGAGGCCGCCCTGCGCCGCCCGTACGGCGACCGCGAGGTGATGCGCGGGCAGCTCCAGCACCTGATCGAGATCTCCGAGCGTCCCAACGTCCGGCTGCAGGTCATGCCGTTCAGCTTCGGCGGCCACTCCGGCGAGAGCGGGGCCTTCACCATCCTCAGCTTCCCCGAGTCCGACCTGTCGGACGTGGTCTACCTGGAGCAGCTGACCAGCGCGCTCTACCTGGACAAGCGCGAGGACGTCGCCCAGTACGAGCAGGTCCTCAAGGAACTCCAGCAGGACAGCCCCGGACCCGACGAGAGCCGGGACCTGCTGCGGGGACTGCTGCAGCTGTCCTGACGCACCGCTACCTCGGCATCGCACGCGGTGGTATCCCCAGGTGACGCCCAACTCGCAGTAAACACAAGTACGATGACGTGTGATCAGTCTCATCGGACCGTGAAGTTGATCGGGTGCCTGTCTCGACCGCTTCGGCAGCAAGGGATCGAGGGATCACATGTCGTCCTGCTTCACCGACCTGGCTCAGCAGTACATAGACGGTGAGTGGCGCCCGGGCACCGGATCCTGGGACATCATCGACTTCAACCCGTACGACGGTGAGAAGCTGGCCTCGATCACCATAGCCACCGCCGACGAGGTCGACGAGGCCTACCGGGCGGCCGCCAGGGCGCAGCGGGAATGGGCCGAGACCAATCCGTACACCCGCCGCGTCTTCTTCGAGCGGGTCCTGCGCCTCGTGGAGGAGCGCGAGGACCAGATCACCGAGATGATCATCGCGGAGCTCGGCGGCACACGTATGAAGGCCCAGCTGGAACTGCACCTGGCCAAGGAGTTCCTGCGTGAGTCCGCGCAACTGGCACTGCGCTGCGAGGGCCGGATCCTGCCCTCGCCGATCGACGGCAAGGAGAACCGCCTCTACCGAGTCCCGGTCGGCGTGGTGGGCGTCATCAGCCCCTTCAACTTCCCGTTCCTGCTGTCGGTCAAGCCGGTCGCCTCCGCCCTCGCGCTCGGCAACGCCGTCGTCCTCAAGCCGCACCAGGACACCCCGGTCTGCGGCGGCACGCTGCTCGCCAAGCTCTTCGAGGACGCGGGCCTGCCGCCCGGCCTGCTGAACGTGGTGCTCACCGACATAGCCGAGATAGGCGACGCCTTCATCGAGCACCCGGTCCCCAGGCTGATCTCCTTCACCGGCTCCGACAAGGTCGGCCGGCACATCGCCACCACTTGCGCCGCGCAGCTCAAGCGCACGGTCCTCGAACTGGGCGGCAACAGCGCGCTGGTGGTGCTGGACGACGCCGACATCGACTACGCGGTGGACGCCGCCGTCTTCAGCCGGTACGCCGACCAGGGGCAGGTCTGCATGGCCGCGAACCGCGTCCTGGTGGACCGCTCGGTGGCGGACGAGTTCACCGAGAAGTTCGTCGCCAAGGTGAGAACGCTCAAGACCGGAGACCCGAGCGACCCGCAGACGGTCATCGGCCCGGTCATCAACTCCCTGCAGGCGAACACCATCTCGGCCGCGATCGAGCAGGCCGTTGCGGAGGGCGCGACGCTCCTGGTGCGCGGATCGGCGACCGACAACCTGGTGGAGCCGTCCGTCCTGACGGACGTGCCCACCGACTCCTCCCTGCTGCACAAGGAGATCTTCGGCCCGGTCGCCCTGCTCGTCCCCTTCGACGGCGAGGACGAGGCGGTCCGCATCGTCAACGACACCCCGTACGGCCTCAGCGGTGCCGTCCACACCGCGGACGTCGAGCGGGGCGTCTCCTTCGCGAAGCGGATCGACACCGGCATGTTCCATGTGAACGACGGCACGATCCACGACGAGCCCCTGGTCCCCTTCGGCGGCGAGAAGCACTCCGGGATCGGCCGGCTGAACGGCGAGACGACGCTGGACGCGTTCACCACGCTGAAGTGGATCTCGGTGCAGTACGGGCGGAGCACCTTCCCGTTCTAGGGAAGCCCGGGGTGCCCGGGGATCGCGGACAGAACCTGACCGCAAGGGTCCGTAACGTCGTCGTTGTCAGGCAGCAGCAGCCAACCGACGAAAGGCGGCCGGTCATGGTCAGTCACGTACGAGCCGAGGCGCAGGGCGACGAGCGGGGAGCGCTGCTCTCCTTCCTCGCGGAGCAGCGCGGCGGCATCCGGCGGGCCGTGCTGGGGCTCACCGAGGAACAGGCGGCGAGCCGGCCCAGCGCGAGCGAGCTGTCCCTGGCCGGGCTGGTCAAGCACGTCGCCGAGGTCGAGCAGGGCTGGGTGGCCCGGGCCAAGGGCGAGCCGCCGGCGGTCAAGCGGGACGAGTCGAACTGGCACGAGTGCTTCCGGCTGGCCGAGGGCGAGACCCTCGCCTCCCAGCTGGCGTACTGGGAGCAGGTCGCCGCCGAGACCGAGGAGTTCGTCCGTTCCGCCCCGAGCCTCGACGACACCTTCCCGCTGCCCAACGACCCCTGGTTCCCGCCGGACGAGGCCGTCTCGCTGCGCTGGCTCTGCCTGCACCTGATCCGGGAGACCGCCCGGCACGCCGGCCACGCCGACATCATCCGGGAGTCGCTGGACGGGAAGACGGCGTTCGAGCTGGTCGCCCTGGAGAAGGCCGCCGACGGTCAGTGATGGAACCCGGTGGCCGCCTGCCGGTCCTTCGTCGCCGGGTGTGACTGCCGGCGCAGGTCGGGCAGCAGGCGGCGCAGGTCCTCCGTGAACATCTCGGCGAGGTCGGCGGAGAAGCCGTTGCGGCACACCACCCGCAGGACGGCCAGGTCCTCCCGGTTGGGCGGGAAGGTGTAGGCGGGCACCAGCCAGCCGTTCTCCCGCAGGCGCCGGGAGACGTCGAAGACGTCGTACGCCGTGATGTCCTCGGCGGTGGTGAAGGCGAAGACGGGCAGTTCGTCGCCCCGGGTCAGCAGCCGGAAGTCGCCCAGCGCCTCGATCCGGTCGGCCAGGCCGCGCGCGACGTCACGCGTGGCCTGCTGCACCGCCCGGAAGCCGTCCCGGCCCAGCCGCAGGAACGTGTAGTACTGGGCCACGACCTGGGCGCCCGGCCGGGAGAAGTTGAGGGCGAACGTTGGCATGTCCCCGCCCAGGTAGTTGACGTGGAACACGAGCTCGTCGGGGAGGGCCTCCTTGTCCCGCCACAGCGCCCAGCCGACGCCGGGATAGACGAGCCCGTACTTGTGCCCGGAGGTGTTGATGGAGGCCACGCGCGGGAGGCGGAAGTCCCACACCAGGTCCTCGTCCAGGAAGGGCGCGACCATGGCGCCGGACGCGCCGTCCACGTGCACCGGGACGTCGAGGCCGGTCCGCGCCTGGAGGTCGTCCAGGGCCGCGCACAGGTCGGCGATCGGCTCGTAGGACCCGTCGAAGGTGGAGCCGAGGATGCCGACGACCCCGATGGTGTTCTCGTCGCACAGCTCGGCCGCCGCCTGCGGGTCGAGGTGGAACCGGTCGCCCTCCATGGGCACCAGGCGGGCCTCCACCTCCCAGAAGTTGCAGAACTTCTCCCAGCAGACCTGGACGTTGACGCCCATGACCAGGTTCGGGCGGGCGTCCGCCGACGGGTAGCGGTCGGCGTTGCGCCGGATCCAGCGCCGCTTGAGCGCCATCCCGGCCAGCATGCACGCCTCGCTGGAGCCGGTCGTCGAACATCCCACGGCGGCCGACGGGTCCGGCGCGTGCCACAGGTCGGCGAGCATCGCCACGCAGCGCCGCTCCAGCTCGGCGGTGCGCGGGTACTCGTCCTTGTCGATCATGTTCTTGTCCCGGCACTCGGCCATCAGCGCCCCGGCCTGCGGCTCCATCCAGGTGGTGACGAAGGTGGCCAGGTTCAGCCGGGCGTTGCCGTCCAGCATCAGCTCGTCGTGCACGATCTGCGCCGCCGTGGTGGGCGGCAGCGGTCCGTCCGGGAGCCGGTTCTTGGGCGGCGCCTCGGTCATCTCGACGACCGGGTTCGCGTCCCCGAAGAAGGGGTTGACGGACATGGGCCGCTCGTCGGGCTTCCCGGGGCCTTTGTGCAGTGCCATGGAGGTGTCTCCCTGGAGGGTGTCGAGAGGATCAGCGGACGGAGGTCCCGTCGGCGCGCAACTGCATCTGGGGGCGCCCCGTCACCAGCAGCCAGGCCGGCAGCGAGGCGATGCACAGCAGGGCGAAGATCGTCGGCGAGGCCACGAGGACCCCGGCCGTGAACAGGCTGATCCAGCCCTGGCGGGTGACGGCCAGCAGGACGCCCAGCACGCCCGCCGCCACACCCACCGCCGGTTGTACACCAGGGACGAGGGCGTGGGCGGTGAGTCCGAAGGCGGCACCGATGAAGACGGACGGGAAGATCCGTCCGCCGCGGAATCCGCAGGACGCGGCGACCAGCAGCGCGGCCAGCTTGACCACCGCCATCGTCGCGAACTGCCCCGCCGTCCAGCCGTCGGGGTTCCGGGCCAGCGTCGCCACCTCCGTCAGCCCCTTGAAGAGTGTCAGATGACCGCCCAGCGCCCCCAGCAGACCGAGGACGAATCCGCCGGCGGGCAGCGCCAGCATCGGGTGCCGCAGTCGTCGGAAGGCGCTGTGGACGTACGGGAAGGCGTACACCGCGCACATGCCGAACACGGCGGCCAGGCAGGCGACGACGAGCGCGGCCGCCAGGTCGCCCCAGCCGGGGTGGTGGCCGACCGGGGGCAGGCCGAGGTCGAAGGTGGGGTGGGCCAGCAGGGTGGTCGTCATGGCGCCCACGGCCCCCGCGGCCAGCGGCGCGAAGAGGTTGTCCCACAGGGCGCCCTTCAGCCGCCGCCCGGCCAGCGCCTCGGACAGGACCAGCGCCGCCGCCACGGGCGTGCCGAACAGGGCGCCGATCGTCGCCGCCTCCGCCAGCACCGGCCACAGTGCCCCCGGCGCCCGGGGGACCAGTCTGTGGCCGAGCCAGAAGGCGAGCGCCACGTTCGTCGCGATGATGGGGTTCTCGGGACCGAGGCTGGGACCGCCCGCCAGCATCAGCGCGGTCGCCAGCAGCAGGCCGGGCAGCACCACGGGGGGCAGCACCGGGGCGTTGAGTCCGAGGGTGGCCGGATCGGGGCCGGCGTGTCCCGGGGCCTTCCACACGATCAGTCCCACGGCGATCCCGGTCGCGGTGAGCATGACCATCATCCACAGCACGGAGTAGCGGCCGATGCCCAGCGCGTCGGGCAACGTCCCCCACAGCACCCCCTGCAGCCGCTCGGCCAGACCGCTCACCAGCAGGTAGAGCAGACTGGCGCCGACGCCGACCAGGACCGCGGGCAGGATCAGGGGCAGCAGGGCGCGCGCCGGTGTCGCCGGTGCGGCGGTCGCCTGCTGCGCGGTGTCCTGGGCCACGCGCCCACCATAAGTGGGCAAAGGGGACGGAACATCTTGAACGGCCCCGGGGCTTGCACCTCACGTGGCGTGATGGCTCAGCGTGGAGGGCGTACCGAAGAAGGGAGCGGACGAAGTGAGCTACTCCGTGGGACAGGTCGCCGGCTTCGCCGGAGTCACGGTGCGCACCCTGCACCACTACGACGACATCGGCCTGCTCACCCCGGGCGAGCGCAGCCACGCGGGCCACCGTCGCTACGGCGACGCCGACCTCGACCGGCTGCAGCAGATCCTGTTCTACCGGGAGCTCGGCTTCCCGCTCGACGAGGTCGCGGTCCTGCTCGACGATCCCGACGCGGACCCGCGCGCGCACCTGCGCCGCCAGCACGAACTGCTGAACGCCCGGATCGAGAAGCTGCGCAAGATGGCCGCGGCCGTGGAGCACGCCATGGAGGCACGCAAGATGGGGATCAATCTCACGCCCGAGGAGAGGTTCGAGGTGTTCGGGGACGAGGACCCCGACAAGTACGCGGACGAGGCGGAACAGCGCTGGGGCGACACCCCGGAGTGGGCCGAGTCGCAGCGCCGCGCCGCCCGCTACACCAAGGACGACTGGAAGCGCATCAAAGCCGAGGTGGACGCCTGGCAGGAGCGCTACGTCGCCCTGATGGCCGCCGGAGAGCCGCCGACGGGCGAGCGCGCCATGGACCTCGCCGAGGAACACCGCCGGCACGTCGGCACGTGGTACCACGAGTGCCCCTACGACATGCACCGGTGCTTCGGGGAGATGTACGTCTCCGACGAGCGGTTCAAGGCGTACTACGACTCCATGCGGCCGGGCCTGGCCGAGCACCTCAGGGAGGCCATCCTGGCGAACGCCGCCCGCCGCGCCGGGTGACCTCCCGGCCCGGGCACCCTCCCGGGCCGGGACAGCCGCCGCCCGCCGGCGGCCACAGGTCTGTGCCGGCGGGCGCACAGTGCATCCTGGGGGCACCGGTGGAACCTGGGGCGGACACATCACGTTGATACTTTTGTGCGTCCGCACAAGTACGCCGCGATCGCCTTCACCCCCCACAGGAGCCCGGACCCGTGATGACACTCGCCCTCGGCCCGAGCTGGCTGGACCCCAACTATCTGCTCGACACGTACAGCATCTGGGGCCTGCTCCTCATCGTCTTCGCCGAGTCGGGCCTGCTCATCGGCTTTTTCCTGCCGGGTGACTCGCTGCTGTTCACCTGCGGGCTGCTGATCACGTCCGGCGACCTGGACTTCCCCCTGTGGGGGGCGATCGCCCTGATCTGCCTCGCCGCGGTCCTCGGCGACCAGGCGGGCTACATGTTCGGCAAGAAGGTCGGCCCGTCCCTCTTCAACCGGCCCGACTCACGCCTGTTCAAGCAGGAGAACGTCACCAAGGCGCACGAGTTCTTCGAGAAGTACGGCCCGAAGTCCCTGGTCCTGGCCCGCTTCGTGCCCATCGTGCGCACCTTCACGCCGATCATCGCCGGCGTCAGCGGCATGCGCTACCGCTCGTTCCTGGCCTTCAACGTCGTCGGCGGCGTCCTGTGGGGCGCGGGCGTGACCCTGCTCGGCTCCTGGCTGGGCAACGTCGGCTTCGTCAACAAGCACATCGAGCTGATCCTCATCCTGATCGTGCTCGTCTCGGTGATCCCGATCGCCATCGAGTTCCTCCGGGCCCGCTCCAAGGCCGGGAACGCCCCGCCCGCCGAGCCGGCCCGGCAGCA
>NZ_JBSFIK010000044.1:0-78748 GCF_053597535.1 Streptomyces sp. NPDC001348
CTGGAGCCCGCGGTCGAGCGGGAGATGGCGAAGGGCGACGCCGTCATCCTGAGCGAAGTACTGCGTCCCTGGCGGCAGAAGTACCCCGACGTCGAGGTCGTCGAGCAGTCGCACTACGGCAGCCCCTCGCTCCTCCTGGTCGACGCCTCCCACGAGGCGTCCCTGGTCGTCGTCGGACGGCGCATCCGCAGGGCCTCCACCGGCGCCCACATCGGCACCGTCACCCACGCCGTCCTGCACCACTCCACCGCCCCCGTCGCCGTCGTCGCCCACGACTGACGCACCCCTGGCCTGAGAGAAGAGGAGAGAACAGACCATGAAGGCAGCGGTCGTACGAGCCTTCGGCGAGCCCCTGGTCATCGAGGAGCGCCCCGACCCCGAGCCCGGCCCCGGCCAGGTCCGCGTCCGCGTCGAGGCCTCAGGGCTGTGCCACACCGACATCCACGCCGCCCACGGCGACTGGCCGGTCAGGCCCAACCCGCCCTTCGTCCCCGGCCACGAGGGCGTCGGCACGGTCGAGTCCCTCGGTGACGGCGTCACCCACCTGACCGTCGGGCAGCGCGTCGCCGTGCCGTGGCTGGGCAAGGCCTGCGGGCGGTGCGAGCACTGCCTGTCCGGCTGGGAGACGCTGTGCGAGCAGCAGACCAACACCGGGTACGGCTGCGACGGCGGGTACGCCGAGAAGATGCTCGCCTGGGCCGACTTCGCCCAGCCCGTGCCCGAGGGCGTCACCCCGTTCGACGCGGCCCCGCTGACCTGCGCGGGCGTGACCACGTACAAGGCCCTCAAGGTCGCCGACGTCCGGCCCGCACAACTCGTCGCCATCTCCGGCGTGGGCGGACTCGGCCATCTCGCCGTGCAGTACGCGAAGATCGCCGGGGCCACTGTCGCGGCCATCGACGTCACCGACGACAAGCTGGAACTTGCCGCGGAACTCGGCGCCGACCTCGTCATCGACGCCCGCAAGCAGGACGTCGGCGAGGAGCTGAGGAAGCACGGCGGCGCCCACGCCGCGATCGCCCTCGCGGTGAACCCGGCCGCGTTCGAGGCCGTCAACTCAGGTCTGCGGCGCGGCGGCAAGCTCGTCATGGTGGCCCTGCCCGCACACGGCACGATCCAGGTTCCGATCTTCGACACCGTCCTGAACGGCACCTCGGTGATCGGCTCCATCGTCGGCACCCGCCAGGACCTCGCCGAGGTCTTCCAACTCCACGCCGCCGGCCGGACCAAGGTCATCTACGAGACCCGCCCGCTCGCCTCCGTGAACGAGTCCATCGACGCCGTGCTGCGTGGTGACATCAAGGCCCGGATCGTGTTCGACCTGGGTGCGGAAAGGTGAGCACGATGGAACTGCCCCTGGTCGTCGGCGTCGACGGCTCCGAGCCGAGCCTGCGCGCCGTCGACTGGGCGGCCGACGAGGCCGCCCTGCGCGGGCTGCCGCTGCGGCTGGTGTACGCCTCGCTCTGGGAGCGGTACGAAGGCGCCTCACTCGCTGCGGATCTCGGCAAGCCCTCCGAACAGGTGACGGCCGAGGACATCGTCGATACCGCCGCACACAGGGCCCGTACCCGCCGACCCGTCGTGAAGGTCACCACCGACGTGCTGCCCGAGGAACCCGAGCACGCGCTGGTACGGGAAAGCCGCACCGCCGCTGCCGTGGTCCTGGGCTCGCGGGGCCGGAGCAGCCTGGCCGAGGTGCTCCTCGGCTCCGTCAGCGTGGCGGTGGCCGGCCACGCGCACTGCCCCGTGGTCGTGCTGCGCGGAAACCACGACAACCAGGCCGTACCCGGCAGGCACGACCGCATCGTCGTGGGCGTCGGCGAGAAGGCGGCGGATACGGCGGCGATGCGCTTTGCCGCAGAGGAGGCACGGAGCCGAGGCGTGCCGCTGGAAGCCGTACGAGCCTGGCGCTGTCCCGCGCACGAGACGACCGACCACCCTCTGCCGGCCGGCGAGCCTGCCCGGCTGCACGAGCAACAGGCCGTCGACGCGCTGGCGGCGGCCTTGCAGGAGATCCCGGCCGACGTCGAAGTGCACCGACGCACCGTCGAGGGCCACGCCCGCAACGTGCTGCTGGACTGCTCGGCCGACGCCGACCTGCTCGTGGTGGGAGCCCGGCGCCGCGAGGGCCACTACGGCCTTCAACTCGGCCGCGTCGCGCACGCGGTGCTGCATCACTCCGCCTGCCCGGTCGCCGTCGTACCCGAGCCGGCGTGAGAGAGGCGACCGGCAGCTCAGAGACTCGCCGCGTGGTCGGGGACGCAGGTCCGCAGAACACGCGGCAAACGCTCGTAGCCGGTCGACGGCGGCCGGTGCGGCAGCTTTGCCGTCCTCGCCCGCCGCGTCCGCCCCTCGAAGACACGACCAGCCGGGCGCCCTCCGCCTTCACCCACTCCTGCAGCCTCACCAACGCCATCCGCAGGCGGAGCAGTTCCTTCTCGTACACCTCGAGCGGCACCTTCGCGCATTCTTGCCGGCCACGCCGCCTCCAGTACCGACGACTCTCGTGTCACGCACGACCACGGTGGTCCCCGACTGACCACGGTGGTCCCCGACTGTAAGAAGGAGTTCATCACCATGACCGTACGTGTCGGCATCAACGGCTTCGGCCGCATCGGCCGCACCTATCTCCGCGCGGCCCTCGACCGCGCGGAAGCGGGCACCCAGGACGTCCACGTCGTAGCGATCAACGACATCGCCCCGCCCGCCACCCTCGCCCACCTCCTGACGTACGACTCGACGTTCGGGCACATCGGACGTGAGGTCGTTCACGACGACAGCTCCCTCACCGTCGACGGTCGACGTATCACCGTTACCGCCGAGCGTGACCCCGCGGCCCTGCACTGGTCCGACTACGGAGCCGACATCGTCATCGAGTCCACCGGACGCTTCCGCGACCGCGACGCCGCGGCCCTGCACCTGAAGGCAGGAGCCCACACGGTGCTCCTGTCGGCGCCCGGCAAGGGGGTTGACGCCACCATCGTGATGGGCGTCAACGACGACACCTACGACCGTCACCGCGACCGGATCATCTCGGCTGCCTCCTGCACCACCAACTGCCTCGCACCGATGGCCAAGGTGCTCGACGACACCTTCGGCATCGACCGCGGCCTGCTGACCACCGTCCACGGCTACACCAACGACCAGTCCCTGCTCGACGCTCCGCACAAGGACCTGCGCCGGGCCCGATCGGCTGCCCTGAGCATCATCCCGACGAGCACCGGTGCCGCCCGCGCCGTCGGCCTCGTGCTGCCGGAGCTGGCCGGCGCTCTGGACGGGATCGCCCTCCGGGTACCCGTGGAGGACGGCTCGCTCACCGACCTGACGATCGTGCTGAACCGCGAGGCCACGGCCGACGAGATCAACGCGGCCTTCGCCGAGGCCGCCGACGGCCCGCTGAACGGCATCCTGCGCGTCTCGACGGCGCCCATCGTCTCCCGCGACGTCATCGGCGACCCGGCCTCCTGCGTCTTCGACGCCGCCCTGACCCAGGCCAACGGCACCCTGGTCAAAGTCTTCGGCTGGTACGACAACGAGTGGGGCTACACCAACAGGCTGCTGGACCTCACCGCGCTGGTCGCCGGTGACTGACGGCCATGGGAGCGAGTGATTCCCCTGTGCCCCGACATGGGCACAGGGGGGGCGGACCCGTTGCCCACGCAGGCATTGAGGTGAGGCACTCGGTGCCGCGGGGCAACTGACAGCAGCCCTCGACTGTCGCTGGAAGCCGGTCAACGAGAACGGCGCAGCACCCGCGCCACACGGGCCAGGTTCACTCCGTATCCGACGCCGAAGGCGTGCGGCGTGAAGAAGGCGTCGCCGTCGGGATCCAGAACTCGCGGGCGATCTACTCCGGTGCAGGGCGCAGGAAGTCGTACGGGAGCCCGAAGACGCGTCCTGTCCAGGTGCGCGCCTTTGGCGGTTTGCGTAGTTCGTTCGCCAGGACCGCGGTGACCGCGCCGACGGCAACGAACGCCACGTTGCTTTGCAGTTGCCTGTTCATGGGCGGACGCCACGCGGCGTCCAGGCGCGAGGCCAAGAGCACGGCGGAGCACGACCTGGCACCCGCGGAACAGGTGCTCCGGCCGCCTGCGCCACGAGCCGGACCTGCAGCGCCGCGCCCCTGGGAAACACACACCTTGACACCGTGGTGAAGGCGCCTGTGCGTCGTTGCCCGTCGCTGTCCCCCCGCCGCCGACGCGCAGCCGCGCGACGCGAGAAATCAGGGCCGACCGGCCCAACGCCCAGCCCCGGACAGCCCCTGGGCCTGTCCTGCCGTCAGCTGGATGCTCGAACCAACGAGAGGCTTGGAGGGGATCCCGGATGTCGGACGCCGTGCTCAACCGAGCCGACCTCGAGGGACTGGAGCAGCTGCTGTCGCGTCTGTCCCGTATGGCGGCCGACCTGCCGCAGCTCGCCGAGGTCGACTCCCAACCCCGTGCTCGCGACCACGGCCGACGTCTGCGTGCTCGACGCGCGGGTGCGGCTGGTGCCGCGCACGCACGCCCCAGGACCCCTGTCTGCGCCGACTCCGCTGAGTCGCCGAGGAGGAACCAGAGATGAAGCACAACAAGGTCGGCTCCGTGATGACCACGGACGTCGTCCGCGCCTCGTACGGCACCCCCTTCAAGGAAGTGGCACGGCTGCTCGCTCACCACAGGATCAGCGGACTGCCGGTCGTGGACGAGGACGAGAAGGTCATCGGCGTCATCTCCGAGACCGACTTGCTGGCCCGCCAGGCCGAGACGCCTGACCCGTACGAACCGAAGCACCGCTTCCGGGCCTCGGCGTTGACGCGCCGTGGCAGGCGGAGGGCCGCCAAGGCGGCGGCACGCACCGCCGGCCGGCTGATGACCGAGCCGCCCGTCACCGTGAGCGCCGAGGACACCATCACCTCGGCCGCGCGGACCATGGCCCAGCGGCGCGTCGAGCGGCTGCCGGTCGTTGACGGGGAGGACCGGCTCGTCGGCATCGTCACCCGCCGGGACGTGCTCCAGGTCTTCCTTCGGCCGGACACCGAGATCCGCGACGAAGTGGTCGAGGAAGTCCTTGTCCGCTCGCTGTGGCTGCCCGCGCGAAGCGTCGACGTCTCCGTGGCGGAGGGTGTGGTCACGCTCGCCGGCCAGGTGGAGCGCAGGAGTGAGACGGAGATCGCCGTCTCCATGACCAAGCAGATCGACGGCGTGGTCGCGGTGGTCGACAACCTGACCTACCGCCTGGACGACAGCCACGTCCAGCCCGCCGAGCCAGCTCTGCATGGCGTGGCCGATGACTGGCTGCGCAGGCTGTGAGGGGAGGCGGACCGCCATGACCGGCAAGGTCCTGGTCGCCTACGGGACGACGAACGGATCGACCGCGCGGATCGCCGAGGCCGTCGCCCAGGTCCTGTGCAAGGAGGGGCTGACGGCCGAGGCACGGCCTGCGCCGTCGGTGGCGAGCATCGAGATGTACGACGCTGTGGTTGTCGGGGGAGCACTGTATGCCGGGCGCTGGCACAAGGACGCGCGCGCCTTCGTGCGCCGCCACCGCCGCGCCCTGGCCGAACGCCCGTTGTGGTTCTTCAGCAGCGGGCCGCTGGACGCTTCGGCCGCGCAGCGGAACATCCCGCCCGTGTCCGGTGTGCAGCGAGCCATCGACCGACTCGGCGCCAGGGAGCACATCACCTTCGGCGGCTGTCTGGAGGAGGGCGCACGGGGGAGAGTCGCACGGATGATCCGGCGCAACGGCAAAGGCGGCGACTTCCGCGACTTCCCCGCGATCGAGGCCTGGGCGCAGCGGCTATCAGAGGAACTGACGGCTGCTTAGGCCATCACTTCCTCGCTCTGGCCCGTGCGCTTCACGGCACGATGGCGACCGGACACCGGGCTTCGCGCACCAAGGCGTGCACGAAGCCCGGGCCCCCGCCGAAGCCGCGCCCCACAACCAGGAGTGCGGCGCCCTCGGCATGGTGGAGCAACGCATAGGCGGGGTCGAGCAGAACGACATCCTCAAGCACCGGAACCCGCGGGTACTTCACCCGCCACGGCCGCAGCGCGTCGGCCAGCAGTTGCACTTCATGGTCTTCCCAGGTGGCGCGGTCCTCCTCGGGAATACCGAAGGGCAACCCGGCGGCGCAGGCGGGAAGTTCCCAGACGTGTACGGCGTGCAGCCGTACACCCCGGATCTGAGCGGCGTCGAAGGCGAAGTCGACGGCCGGCTCCGCCGGGTGACGGGCATCAATCCCGAGGATGATCTGCGTGGCCCGGCGTGCCGGAGCCGCGACGGGAACGATCGCGTGCGGTACGAGTACCACGGGGCACGCGGAGGCGGCCGTGCGGGCGAGTACGGCCGGGATCGTTGCCGGTCCGGTGGTGTCGTCCTGCGCCGCGGGCAGGTCGAGCACGAGCATCGCCGCGGTACTCAGCTCGTTCGGCGGTGCGCCGTACCGTACCTCGAGGGACAGGTCGCGCAACGAAGCCTCGTGCGCCGCCCACTCCACCATATGGCCACTGCCTCGCCCGTTGACGCAGGCAATGATGACTCGACTCACGACGATCCGCCTCCATGGCACACGGGTGACGCGCTCTACCTCCAACCGTGCCAAGCACGCCGGAACCGAGTGCAGGGGCCGAATGGACCTGGCAGAGCCCAGGCGGCCCATACCCGACCGCGTCATCTCAGGACGACGCTGGTAGTGCCAAGCAGAACAAGCGCAGGAGGTGCGCACCATGCTGTCGCCCGTCATCGCCGGAGTGGACGGATCGACCGAGAGCCTCGCCGCCGCCGAGTGGGCCGCCCGCGAGGCCGTACGTCATGGCCTGCCGCTGCGTCTGGTGCACGCCTGGAACTGGCATCCGCGCCAGACGGAAGGGGAGCCGGCGAATGCCGCGCAGCGGCATCTGGGGCGTCGCGTCCTGCGGCAGGCGGAGGACCGCATCCGCAGCGTCGTCCCCGGCGTGCACCTCACCGACGAGCAGGTCGAGGGCCCGGCGACCGCGGCCTTGGTGCAGGCCGCCGAACAGGCCGAACTGCTGGTCCTGGGCTCGCGCGGGCTGAGCGGCTTCACCGGACTTCTCGTCGGCTCCGTCGCCCGGGGGGCGGTCGCCAAGGCCACCCGCCCGGTGATCCTCGTACGGTCAGGGGAGGAGGCAGAGAACGAGCACTTCCCGGCGGACGACGGCAGCTCGTCCACCCGGACCGGCTACCGCGATGTGGTGCTCGGTATCGACCTCGCTGATGCCTGCGACGAGGTGATCGAGTTCGCGTTCCGGGAAGCCGAGCTGCGGCAGGCCCGGCTACGTGTCGTGTACGCCTGGCAGCCGCCGTCCGCGATCAGCCTCGGCACGGGCGACATCGCTCTGGTCAACGATCCGCAGCGGGCCGAGGAATGGCAGGGGTTCCTGCACGCGGTGCTGGCGGTGTGGCGGGACAAGTACCCCGACACCGAGGTCCTGGAGACCGTCGTGGAGGGCAGGGCCTCCACCGCGCTGGTCCGGGCCGCCTCCGCGGCAAGCCTCCTCGTCGTCGGCCGCCGCCTGTCCGAGCGACCGACGCTTGCGCGCATCGGCCCCGTCACCCACGCCGCCGTCCACCACGTCGGCTGCCCACTGGCCGTCGTGCCCCACGAGTGAGAGACCGGAGAGCCCGATGAGCACACCGACAACGTACGTGTACGCATTCGCCGAAGGCAGCCGGGAGATGGTCGGCCTGCTGGGCGGCAAGGGAGCCGGCCTGGCCGAGATGACCCGGCTGGGGCTGCCCGTACCGCCGGGCTTCACCGTCACCACGGAAGCCTGCAAGGTCTATCTCGCCACGGGTAAGGAGCCGTCGGAACTCGCCATTGAGGAGGCCCGCGCCCTGGCCGGCCTGGAACGGACCATGGGACGCACCCTCGGGGCGCCCGACGATCCGCTCCTGGTCTCCGTACGCTCCGGCGCCCGCTTCTCGATGCCCGGCATGATGGAGACCATCCTCGACATCGGCCTCAACGACCAGTCCGTCGCCGGGCTGGCCAAGGCGTCCGGACAGGAGCGGTTCGCCTGGGACTCCTACCGACGGCTCGTGCAGATGTTCGGCCACACGGTGATGGGCGTCGACGGCGACCTCTTCGAGCAGGCCATCGCCGCGCACAAGGCGCAGCGCGGAACCGGCGACGACCACGACCTCGACGCCGGGGAACTCGCCCTCCTCACCGAGGAGTTCAAGGCGATCATCCGCCGCGAGACGGGTGCGGACTTCCCCCAGGAACCCGTCGAGCAGCTCCAGCGCGCCATCCGTGCGGTCTTCGACTCCTGGAACGGCGAACGCGCCCGCGTCTACCGCCACCGCGAGCACATCCCCGACGACCTCGGAACCGCCGTCAACGTCCAGGCCATGGTCTTCGGCAACCTCGGCCCCGACTCCGGCACCGGTGTCGCCTTCACCCGCGACCCCGCCACCGGCGCCCGCGGCATGTACGGCGACTACCTGCCCGACGCCCAGGGCGAGGACGTCGTCTCCGGAGTCCGCGACGCCATACCCCTGACCGAGCTGAAGACCCTCGATCCCCGTTCGTACGTCGAGCTCGGCGACCACCTGCGCACGCTGGAGAACCACTACCGCGACCTGTGCGATGTGGAGTTCACCGTCGAGCGGGGCCGGCTGTGGATCCTTCAGACGCGGGTCGGCAAGCGCACCGCCGAGGCCGCCTTCCGCATCGCCCACGATCTGCGCGAGGAGAAGACGATCACGGCCGACGAGGCGCTGGCCCGAGTCGACGGCGCCGAACTGACCCGGCTGATGTTCCCCCGCTTCGACACCACCCCCGCCGACGTGCCCCTGGCGCACGGCGTGCCCGCCTCACCCGGCGCAGCGGTCGGCGTCGCCGTCTTCGACTCCGCCGAGGCACAGCGCCGAGCCGCTGCCGGCGAGAAGACGATCCTCGTACGGCGTGAGACGACCCCCGACGACCTGCCCGGAATGATCGCCGCTCAGGCCGTCCTCACCAGCCGTGGCGGCAAGACCAGCCACGCCGCCGTCGTCGCACGCGGCATGGGCAAGGTCTGCGTGTGCGGGGCCGAGTCGCTGACCGTCGACCCGGTCGCCCGCCGGCTCACCACGGACACCGGAGTCGTCGTCCGCGAGGGCGACACTGTGTCCGTCGACGGAACGGCGGGCACGGTGCACCTGGGCGCGCTGCCGCTCACCGCCTCCGACGTCGGTCGCGCGCTGGAGACGGGTGAGAGCACCGGCCCGCTGACCGAGGCGGTCCTGGCAGCCCTCGCGCGCGCGGACTCCGTCCGCCGTCTGGGGGTGCGGGCGAACGCCGACACGCCCGAGGACGCGGTACGCGCTCGCAGGCTCGGAGCCCAGGGCATCGGCCTGTGCCGCACAGAGCACATGTTCCTCGGCGACCGCAGGAGGCTGGTCGAGGCGATGATCCTGGCCCGGGACGACACGGCCCGCGAGGAGGCCCTCGCGGCGCTGTTGCCGCTGCAGCGCGAGGACTTCATCGGCATCCTCGAAGCCATGGACGGGCTGCCGGTGACCGTTCGGCTCATCGACCCGCCGCTGCACGAGTTCCTGCCCGACCGCACGGCGCTGGCCGTCCGACTGGCGAGCGCCGCCCACCCGGACGTCCACGACCGCGAACTGCTCGATGCCGTCGAGCGCCTGCATGAGCAGAACCCGATGCTGGGTCTGCGCGGCGTCCGGCTCGGACTGGCCGTTCCCGGCCTTATGGCCATGCAGGTCCGCGCGATCGCCGAGGCCGTCGCCCAACGGCTGTGCGAGGGCGGCCGACCGTGCGCCGAGATCATGATCCCACTCGTCGGAACGGTCGAGGAACTGCGGCTGGCCCGGACGGAGACCGAGCGTGTGCTCGCCGAGGTCGGGGCCGAGACGGGGGAGTCCCTGGACCTCCCGATCGGCACGATGATCGAACTGCCCCGCGCCGCCCTCACCGCAGCGCGCATTGCCGAAGCCGCCGACTTCTTCTCCTTCGGTACCAATGACCTCACCCAGACGACCTGGGGGCTGTCCCGCGACGACGCCGAGGCGTCGTTCTTCCCGCTGTACCTGGAGAAGGGGATCTTCGCCGTGTCGCCGTTCGAGACGATCGACCAGGAGGGCGTCGGCAGGCTCGTGGAACTCGCGGTCGAGGCCGCTCACGCGGTCACCCCCCGGCTGGAGACAGGGGTGTGCGGCGAACACGGCGGTGACCCGGCGTCCATCCATTTCTTCCACCGGATCGGCCTGGACTACGTGTCCTGCTCGCCGTTCCGTATCCCGGCCGCTCGGCTGGAGGCGGGACGAGCAGTCCTCAGGGAAACCGAGGACAGCGACAGCAGGTGACGGATCACGCTCACGCCTGGCGTCGCTGGTGGGGGCGGCCTGCGGCTCACCGCGCTCACCCGTGCCGCCGTCCTCGCCGGCATCGTCTTCGCCGCGGCACCGCTGGTGTCCAAGATCCCGCTCGCCGCACTCGCCGGTGTCCCGCTCGCCACGGCGATCCGCATGGTGGAGGTCGGCTCGCTGCGGGCGATGTTCCCGACACCACTGCCTGGACGCCAGCGGTCGCGGTCAGTGACTGTCCGGCAACCTCCCCGGCACCGGCGCGCTGATGACGTTCAAGGACTCCAACTGGCTGATGTCCATCGTCGTCCCGCACGCCCCGCACTTCGAGGGACAGCCCGAGGACGTCTACACCCTGTGGGGCTACGGCCTCTTCGTCGACAACGAGGGTGACTTCATCGGCAGGCCGATGGCCGCGGCCACCGGCCGGGAGATCCTCACCGAACTGCTGGGCCACCTCGGCATGTCGGACATCGAGGAGCAGGTCGCGGCGACCACGACCGTGATCCCGGTGATGCTGCCGTACATCACCAGCCAGTTCGCCCCACGCACCGTCCACGACCGGCCACTGGTCATCCCGCGCGGCGCCGCGAACTTCGCCTTCCTCGGCCAGTTCACGGAGATCCCGGAGGACGTCGTCTTCACCGTCGAGTACTCCGTGCGCGGCGCGATGCACGCCGTCCACGGCCTGCTCGGCCTCGACGACCACGACATCCCCGGCATCTACCACGCCCTCGCCGACCCGAGGACGGCTATCGGCGTACTCAAGGCCGCCCTGGCCTGAGCTGTACCAGTCCGCGGCTACGAGGTCCCCAGCAGGCCGGAGCCCGCGCGTCCAAGGCCTCGGCCATGAGTGCTCGGTTCGCGGCGGGGGCCGGCCGCCCCAACCGCCGTCGGGCGGACTGGCTCTCGGCCTCGGGAGCCGTCCGCCCGGCCTGGTCTGTCGCCCGAGCGAGGAGGAAAGGGAGATCCGGTGAGCGACCCGCCCATGCCCCGCACCTGCGAGACGCCGTCCGCACCCATGGCACACGCGCCCGGCCGGCTGCTCGGCGGTGGGCTGCTGGTCCCGGCCGCGCTGCTGGTGACCACCACGCTGCTCGGACCGGTCGGATTCGCGGCGATCCGGTACCCGATCCCGGACGGCGGGGCGTTCATGAGCCGGCTCGTCGCGCTGGACATCTTCGCGGTCGCGGTCGTCGCTCCGCTCACCCTGTGCGCCGCCGTCCTCGTGTTGCGCCAACGCCCCCTCGGCGGCGTGCTGGCCCTCTCTCCGAGCGTGTATACGGCGTACATGGTTCCGCAGTACGTGCTCGGACCGGAGTACCTGCGCTACGACGGCGACAGCGAGGCGTTCTTCCCGCTGCAGCCGGCGCCGTTCGTGCTCGGCTGGACCACGGCGCTCCTGGCCTGGCAGCAGATTCCCACGGTCACCTGGGCGCCGCCCGGCCGACGGGAACGCATCACGGGCGGCGTGCTGATCCCGCTTCTGGCGATCACGACCTTCACGCGGTACGTGCCGGCCCTCCTCGACGCCGCCGGCGCCCGCCCGGACTGCCGTGGCCGTCGTCCTTCGCGGCCGGCTCCCGGTTCATGTCGCTGATGTTGGAGAGCTGCTGGTGGGTCCGCTTGACCGCCCTGAACACAGGGGTCGTGCTGCTGGCGCTCCCGCTGCCCGGCGTTGTCGGCACGGTGGGCCTGCTGCCGGCCGCGGCGTCCGCAGTGGCGTTCCTCGCTCCGACGACCCGAGTCCTGGTTCGAGGCCTCGGCCGCGCCGGAGAGGGCGGCTCGTCGCGGCGGCCGGTCCTGCTGGGCTCGGCGGCGGGTGTCGTACTGATCGTGCTGGCTGTCATGGTGGCCGACAGCGGTGGGCAGCACAGACGGCCCAGCCGTCGCCGCCGGGACGGGGAGCGGCGTCGCCACCGTTTCCCGTCCCGTCAATGTCACCCTGGCCAACCTGCGTATCCAGCCCGGCCGGATCGAGGTCACCAAGGGAACCGGGCTCAAGCCGAAGGCCACGAACAAGGACGCCCAGCGTCACGACCTGAAGGTCGGCGGCGGCCCCACCACCCCGCTCCTCTCTCGGGGGGAAAGCCGCACGCTCGACCTCGGGCAGGTCACCAGGAACCGCACCGCCTGGTGCACCCTGCCCGGACACCGCGCCGCCGGAATGACCCTCGACACCGTCGTGAAGACCGGCAGCGGGGAGACCACCGCTGGACACGACGGACAGATGTCCATGGCCGCCGGCAGCGGAGGCCTGGACCTCGCAGCCGCCTTCTCGCACGGCCGGAAGTCCCGCGACGCCTCACTGGCCCCGGTGGCCGGCGGAGCGGTGCACCGGATGCCCGGGCCGTCCGGTCCGCAGGGGGGGACGGACGGCCCTCGTCATGCGTCTGTGTGACGACCGAAGGTGGAGGACAGACGGGGAGCTCCGCACACCCTTGCGGCCCGTCGAAGGAGTTGAGGAGCCGCGCATGCAGACCCGGGAGATCGACGCCGGCGTGCTGGAGACGCTGATGGCCGCTGCCGTCGCGGCACCGTCGATCCACAACACGCAGCCGTGGCGCTTCGGGCTGCGGGCGGCCACCCGTTCCATCGAGGTGCGCGCCGACAACAGGCGAACACTGCCGCTGGCCGACCCCGACCGTCGGGCCCAGCATCTGTCCGTGGGCGCTGCTGTCTTCAACCTCCGGGTCGCCGTCGCGCACCTGGGCTGGGACCCCGTGGTCCGGCTGCTGCCTGATCCCGGGGAGCGGGACCTGCTGGCCACCGTACAGCTGACCACGCCTGCTGGGGAGTTGCCGGACTGCCGGTGGCTGTACCCGGCTGTCGAGCGGCGCCACACCAGCCGGATGCCCTTCACCGGTCGCCCGGTGCCCGAAGCGGTCGTGGCGGAGATGACAGCGGCCGCACAGGCCGAGGGCGCGCGACTGTGCGTGCCGGACTTCGCCGGCACCCGTCTGTTGCTCGGGCTGACCGCGGCGGCCGAAGCGCGCAACCAGGCCCGCCCGGCACGTACCGCTGAATCGCGCGCCTGGATCACCGCACCCGGTGCCAACGTGCCGTACGGCATCCCGCTCACCGCTCTCGGCCCACAGGACGCGGACGGGCGGATTCCGATGCGTGGTTTCACCGGCCGACTGCCCATACCGCACCCGCCTGACCAGCACTTCGAGCGCCACGCCCAGGTGGCCCTGCTGTGGACGGCCCACGACCGGCGAGAGGACTGGCTGCGGGCGGGGCAGGCCCTGGAGCACGTGCTGCTGACCGCGACCGCGCACGGGGTGCGCACCTCGATGCTGCACCAGGCGATGGAGTGGCCGGATCTGCGGGCGGCGGCCTGCCTGCCGCAGCGGCGCTGCTGCCCCCAGGGGCTGATCAGGTTCGGCTACGGACCGGACGGCGGCCGCACACCGCGTGCCTCCACCCAGACGGTGCAGCCGCATGGGGATTGAATGAGCCGGTGCGACTCCTGTGGAGGGGGGCGCTGGCTGCGGTGGACGGGAAGGGGCCGGGAGCACGACCGTAACGCGGGATGCTCGGTCAGTCCGTGCCGGGCGTGCCGGTGATCTCCCGGCCGGTAACCACCTCGGCCTCGATGCGCAGGAAGATCCAGTCTTGGGAAACCACCCAGGAGAGCGGTCCGGTCCAGGAGAGGGCGCTCGTGTTCGGCGGGATCGGTCTCCGCGGTGGCGCGGCCGGTCCGCGCACGGACACGCGGTCAGGGTGCCGCCGGATCTGGGCAGCCCGGTGCCGCTGCCTGCATCACCGCCGCCCGATCCGCAGGCGGTCAGCAGAACGCTGGTGGTCACAAGGGCGGTCAGTGCCGCCCACCGAGGGGTTCTGACGTGGGGAAGTGCAGTCACGGAGGGCTTCTCCTGCTCGTGTCGCCCGGCACGGTGGTTGCACAGGACATGTCCGTGCGTGGGCGTGCGGCCTCGGTCGGCGCGATGCCGACGCCGGGGGAGAGCTGTGCAGACAGGGAACGGGGAAGTGCGAGGATCAGGCGCAGACGGACGCGGCGAGGACCGGTGCCGGACCGCGACCAGCGCTGGGAAGGCCCGTCAGGCCTGACAGAGACAGCTGGTCGAGCGCTTGAGGTCGATGTGGCGCCGACGCGAGAGTCGGGAGAACACGGTGGTGCCGGCGAAAGAGGCGCTGAGTTCACCACCGTGCCGCATATCGGGCCTCCACCTGTCCCGCCCCGGTCACGGGGCCACGCGCTTGCGGGATTTTCGGTGATCCCGCCGGGCTCTCACCTGGAGCACCCCACCGCGTGGGAGGGTTGCCGGTCAACGAGCCAGGGCTTGATGCTGACACTCAATGCCGCTGTTGATCGTACGGAGAGATCTTGCCGTTGGTCAATGGCCGAGCCCGGCTCAGGAACCGCCGCGCTCGCGGGGGATCTTCTGGCCGGCCTCGATCGCCACCGGCAGCCGGTTCTCGGCCGGGGGCAGCGGGCAGGTGGCCAGGTCCGTGTAGGCGCACGGCAGATTTGCGGCGCGGTTGAAGTCCAGGACGACCGTGCCGTCGGCGGCGGGCGGCTCCAGGGCGAGGACCCGGTTGGCGGCGTAGGTGGTGACCCCGGAGGTCGCGTCGGTGAACAGCACCATCAGCCGGCCCGCACCATGGCCGGGGAAAGTGGTCAGCGACAGCGGGCGCCCGTCCAACTCGAACTCGACCCTGCCCGGAGCGTCGTACACGTGCTCAAGGCCCTCGACGGCGGCGCACACGGTGGTGGGTCGTGGCGTGTCGAAGGGGATGTAGCGGCCCGTCACGGCCCAGCGCGGGTCGGGGGCGTAGGCGGGTGTGCCGGTGAAGGCCGTGCGCAGCGGCGCGTCCGGGTGCCGGGGGCGCACGATGTCGTTGCCGCCACGCTTGGCGACCTCGACGACGGCGTCTCCCCAGACCGCGTCGACGCCGCCGCGTTCGGGAAGCACCCCGAAACGGTGTTCCCCGTGCACCGGCGTTCCGTCGACGAGTAGTTCCTCGCCGCCGTCGAGGTCCACGACGACCCCGTCGGGGCCGGTGCGCCACGTACCGGGCGCGTCCGGGAAGCGCTGGGGCCGGTCGTCGAGCCAGTGCAGGCCGGTGATCGCCAGGAACCCGTGCGGGGCGGAGAGCCGGGCCTCTTGGGCGCGGTACCACTCCAGCCAGTTCTCGGTGAAGGCACGGAAGTCGGTCGTGGTGGCCTCGGTGGTCATGGGTTCTCCTTCGTCACGGGGTGCAGGGGGCCCGGTCGGGCCGTCGGTCCGGCCGGCGTGTTCAGCGGGCCAGTTCACCGAGGAGTCGCCAGGTGCGTCGGCGGTCGGCTTCTCCCGCGATCTCGGTGCCCGAGAACACGACCTCGGTGGCGCCTGCGTCGCGGTAACGGTGCACCTCGGCCTCGACGGTCCTCTCGTCGCCGATCACGGCCAGGTCGGCGGCCCGTCGGACGCCGGACAGTCCGATGACCCGTGCGTAGGACGGGATCTGTTCGTAGAAGGCGAGGTTCTCCGTGGCCTTGGCCCGCACCGCCTCCACGTCGTCGGTGACCACGCCGGGCACCAGGGCCACGATCCGGGGCGCGGGGCGGCCGGCGGCCTCGGCCGCGGTGGTCAGGGCGGGCACGATGTGTTCCGCCAGGGTGCGCGGCCCCGCCAGGTAGGGCAGGATCCCGTCCGCCAGCTCTCCGCTGACCCGCAGCGCCTGCGGCCCCATCGCGGCGACCAGCAGGGGGACACCGCTCTCGGCACCCGGTACCCGCGCCGGGACCGGGGTGGTCGCGGTGAGCAGCTCACCGTGGAAGTCGGCCGTGCCGGTCTCGGTCAACTGCCGCAGTGCGGTGAGGAATTCACGCAGTCGGGCGATGGGGCGTTCGAAGGGCAGGCCGAAGCCGGTCTCCGTCAGCAGTTTCGTGCCCAGGGCAAGACCGAGGTGGTAGCGGCCGTGGGTCGCGGCCTGGGCGGTCTGAGCCTGGCTGGAGACCAGCAGCGGGTGGCGGCCGAAGACGGGGATCGCGGAGGTGCCGACCTGCAGTCCGGGCACTTCGCGCCCGACGATCGCCGCGAGCTGGGGTGAGTCCGCGCCGAAGGTCTGCCCGAACCAGGCCGACGTGACACCGAACTCGGCGGCCTCTCGGGCCAGTTGTACGGTGGCGTCGACCTGGTTCGGCGCCTCCGATGCGTTGAGCGCTACTCCAACAGTCATGTCAGTCAGAACGGGCGTCGGTCGAACCCGCATTCCGGTCCGTCTGTGACAGCTTCTTGTCAGTCATGTGTACTCGGTCCTGAGCCGAAGGTCATCCGGGTACTCAGCCCGCCTGCTGTCGGTCCCGCGTGGCCCGGTGCGTGAGCGGTTCGCGCAGGCCGAGGTTCTCACACAGGGTGGTGCCGGTGTACTCGGTGCGGTAGATGCCGCGTTCCCGCAGTTCCGGGACGAGCAGGTCGACGATGTCGTCGCATCCGTCGGGGATGAGGTACGGCGTGACGTTGAAGCCGTCGATCGCGCCGTGCCGCACGAAGTGGGCGATCTTGTCGGCCAGTCCGGACGGAGTGCCGACGTGCCCGCGCTGCGGGCCGAGCGCGATGACGGTCTCGCGCAGCGACCAGCCATGCGCCTCCGTCTTCGCCCGCCATTCGGTCACGACCGTGCGTGGGTCGGCGATGCGCCGGGCGCCGAAGGAGCCGTCGTTCCCGGCGACCACCGGATCCTCCTTCGGCAGTGGCCCGTCGGGGTCACGGTCCGAGAGGTCGATGTCCCACAGCAGCCCGGCGACCCCCGACGCCGACCCTCGTCCAGGCCAGCGGACGCAGTCGTACGGACTTGCGGGGCGATCACGCCCGACCCCGTGGGCCTGCCCTCCCGGTCGTTGCTGCAGGAAGGTGGTGTGAGCGAGTCCCGAAGATGCGGAGACGTTCTCCCTGTCCGCAATGCAAGACCTGTCCGGGAAGTTCTTGACCAAACTGGTGGACATCTGCTGAACTCCCGAACCATGAACCCGCGCGTGGACCTCACTCGGCGGCGCCACATCGATCTGGCGCACGTCTCCAGCGCGTTTTGTTGTCGCTGACCCGGGAAGTGCTCCCCGGCGGCGGCCGGTGTGCGCCCATGGCGTGTGCCTGGCAGCGGCGGTGTAAAGCCGCCGACGCTGAGATGTCTCCCCGCGGGATCGTCGTCTCCACCTCCTGAGGGCTCCCCGTCTCCCCTCCTTCACGTGTGAGCCGGGAGCCTGTTCGCGCACGCCGACGCGATCCCCGAGAGCGCGGCTGTAGCGGTCCTGCGGCCACATGTCTTCTCTCCGGTCCGCCCAGCCCAGCGTTCCGCGTGTGGTCGATCAGCCCTGCGCAGTACCAGCTCATTTAGCCAACGTCCCGTTTTCCAGCACCCCTTGGCGTGCCTGTCTGCCCGGGAGGGACCCCTCATGCCTCCGTCCGTCCGCAAACTCACTGGCCGCATCGGCGCGGTCGTCGAGGGCGTCGACCTCACCGCGCCGCCCGACCCCTTGACGGTCACGGCGCTCCGTGACGCCCTCAACGAGCACAAAGCGATCGTGTTCGACGACGTGAACCTCGACAACGTCGGTCAGGAGCGTGTGGCCGGCTGGTTCGGCGAACTCACCACCGCCCACCCGACCGTGCCGGCCACCGACGGTACGACGAACGTGCTCGCCGTCGACAGCGAGACGTCCAAGGCCAACGAGTGGCACACGGACGTCTCCTTCGTGGTCAACCCGCCGCAGGCCACCACGCTGCGGTCGGTCGTGACCACGCCGTACGGCGGCGAGACGCTCATCGCGAACGCCGCCGCGGCCTACCGCGACCTGCCCGAACCACTGCGCGCCCTCGCGGACTCGCTGCGCGTCGTACACACCAACCAGTACGACTACGCCCGCCCCTCGGGCGCGACGGCGCAGCGGCAGGAGTACGACCGCGTCTTCGTCTCGACGACCTACGAGGCCGAGCACCCAGTTGTGCGGCTGCATCCGCTGACGGGGGAACGTGGGCTGTTCATCGGCGGGTTCGCCAAACGCATCGTCGGCCTGTCGAACAGCGATTCGGCGGATCTGCTGCGCATCTTCCAGTCGTACGTGACCCGCCCGGAGAACATCCTGCGCTGGACATGGTCGCCCAACCAGCTGCTGATCTTCGACAACCGGATCACCCAGCACTACGGGGTGGACAACTACGACGACCACCCCCGCCGCCTCAACCGGGTGACGATCGCCGGAGACGTCCCGGTCGGCGTCGACGGACGCCACAGCGAGCAACTCGCCGGCGACGCCTCCCACTACAGCAGCGTGCTGGCGGTGGCGGCATGACCGAACTCAGCCTCAAGGCGCCGGCCCTTACCACCAGCCCGGCCGCCGAGACGACGGGCGCGCGGGAACGCGAGGTGTTCCTGCCACGCGACGCCCGCCGCCGAACGCCGTTCAGCACACTCCGCGAGCGCCTGCGCTGGCCGCTGGGCATCTACACGACTCCCGTCGTGATCCTCATCGCCTGGGAGGTCCTCGCCCGGGCCGGAGTGCTGGCGAAGACCTACGCTCCGGCACCGACCTCCATCGTGAAGTCCGCCGCCGATCTGTGGCAGCAGGGCGTCCTCGGGCCGGACCTGGCCATCTCGCTGCAGCGAGCCGGCATCGGTCTCGCGATCGGTCTGACGGTGGGCATCGTCACCGGAGTGCTCGGCGGGTTGCTGCGCAGCGGTGAGTACCTGTTCAACGGCCTGGTGCAGGTGCTCAACACGATCCCGCTCCTCGCGGTGCTGCCCTTGATGATCGTGTGGTTCGGCATCGACGAACTCACGAAGGTGCTGCTGATTTCCTTCGGAGCCGGCGTGCCCATGTATCTCAATCTGTTCGCCGCGATCCGGGGTGTCGACCAGCGGCTGATCGAGATGGCGCGGACGACGGGCGCGGGCACCTGGCGCCTGGTGACGCGCGTGCTGGTGCCCGGAGCCCTGCCGGGATTCCTTGTCGGGCTCCGGTTCTCCCTCGCGTACAGCGTCCTGGGACTCGTCGCCGCCGAAACGGTCAACGCCGACAAGGGACTCGGCTTCCTCATCACCCAGGGGCAGACCTATCTCCAGACCAACCAGGTCTTCGTGGGCCTGGTGATCTACTCGCTCCTCGGTCTGCTCGCCGACCAGTTCGTCCGGGCTCTCGAGCGGGTGCTGCTGCGGTGGCGACCCGGTTATGAGGCGTCATGAGCAGCGCAGTCGCGACCGAGCCCCGACGGCAGACCGGGGTCGCCGTCGAGCAGGTGGTCCGTCGGTTCGGTGACCGGGTGGTGCTCGACCACCTCGACCTCACCATCGACGGCGATGAGTTGGTGATCCTGCTTGGCCCCTCGGGCTGCGGGAAGAGCACCCTGCTGCGGCTGCTCGCCGGACTGGACCGGCCCGACGGCGGGCGCGTGGAGGTCCCGGCGAAGCGTGCGATCGTCTTCCAGGCCGACCGGCTGCTGCCGTGGCAGCGGGTCCTGCGGAACGTCACGCTCGGCCTGCACGGGCCCGACGCGGAACAGCGGGCCCGCGACGTGCTGGCCGAGGTCGGCCTCTCGGGCCGTGAGAAGGCATGGCCCAAGGAACTCTCCGGCGGCGAGGCCCAGCGGGTGTCGCTCGCGCGGGCACTGGTATCGGAGCCCGAACTCGTGCTGCTCGACGAGCCGTTCGCGGCCCTCGACGCCATCACCCGGCTGCGCATGCACGACCTCGTACGCGCCCTGCGGACCAAGCACCATGCCGCCATGCTGCTTGTCACCCACGACGTCGACGAGGCGATCGCCCTGGCGGACCGCGTCGTCGTCATGAGCAACGGCCGCATCGGCACCTCGCACGAGGTGCGCCTCTCCGCCGCGGACCGCGAAGCGAGCGTCGCCCGCGAGGAACTCCGCGCCCGGCTGCTGGAAGACCTCGGCCTCGCCGGCCAGCACTGACTCCCCTCGAACCACCCTCACCCAGCACAGGAAGCACACACCATCCCATGCGTAAGAGAACCAGCAGACTCATCGGAACCGTCGGCTCCCTCGCCCTGGCGAGCACCCTCGTCGCCTGCGGATCGTCGTCCTCGGACACCGCCGCGCCGCTGAGCAACGCCGCCGACGCGAGCGACGCCAAGCACCCCGAGTGGAGCAAGTACACCTTCACCATCGGCGACAACGGCGGTGACGGCAGCCAGGAGCTGGCGAAGATCACCGGCGTGTTCGACAACGCGTCCTACAGGGTGAAGTTCGCCCGCTTCACCTACGGCCCGCCGCTCGTGCAGGCCGCCGCCTCGGGCGACATCGACCTCGGAAGCGTCGGCGACGTACCACCGATCACCGGTGCCGCGAAGGAGTACGGCTTCAAGGTCGTCGCGGTCAACCGCTCGCTCACGCCCACCCAGTCCAACGAGAACATCATCGTTCCCAAGGGGTCGCCGCTGAAGACGCTCAAGGACCTCAAGGGCAAGAAGATCGCCGTCCCGCAGGGCAGTTCGGCCCACGGCCTGGCGCTCAACGCGCTCAAGAGCGTCGGTCTCACTCCCAAGGACGTGCGGCTGGTCTTCCTCGACCCGGCGGCCGGCGCCACGGCCTTCAACACGGGCAAGGTGGACGCCTGGTCGATCTGGAATCCCCAGTCCGCGATCGCGGTCAAGAACGGCGCACGGATCCTGGCCAAGGGGCTGCCGCCGATCGACCAGACGAGCAGTTACTACGTCGCCAGTGAGAAGTCGCTCAATGACAAGACGAAGCGGGCGGCGCTCACGGACGTCCTGAAGCGCCTGGCCGGCGAGTTCGCCTGGGCGATCAAGCACGAGGACAAGTACGCCGAGGCCCTGTCCAAGGAGGAGGGCATCCCGCTGGACGACGCCAAGGCCTCCGTGAAGGCCTTCGAGACCCGCGTGACCCCGGTGGAGACCGCGGACATCGCAGCCGAACAGAAGCTCGCCGACGCCTTCCTGGAGGCGGGCCAGATCACCAAGACCGTCGACGTCAAGTCGATCACCGACAACCTCCTCCCGGCCGGCTACGACAGCTCCAAGCTGAAGGTCACCTCATGAGCGAGAGACGGCAACTCCACCTCAACGCCTTCCTCATGGAAGCGGGCCACCACGAGGCGGCGTGGCGGCTCCCGCACAGCAATCCCCGGGCGGACTTCGACCTGCGGCACTGGATCGAACTGGCGCGGCTGGCCGAGAGCGCCAAGTTCGACTCGCTGTTCCTGGCGGACGGCCCGGCCCTCATCGGCACCGGTGAGTTCCGGCCGCCGGGCCAGCTCGAACCGCTGACCCTGCTGACCGCGCTGTCCCAGGCGACCAGCAGAATCGGCCTCATCGCGACCGTGTCCTCGACGTACAACGAGCCGTACAACCTCGCCCGTCGGCTCGCGTCCGTCGACCATGTCAGCGGCGGCCGCGCAGGCTGGAACATCGTCACCTCGGCGGGCGCGGACGAGGCGGCCAACTTCGGCCTCGACGACCGTCCCGGCCACGCCGAGCGCTACGCCCGCGCCGACGAGTTCCTGAAGGTCGCCAAGGCACTGTGGGACAGCTGGGAGTCCGAGGCCGTCCTGGCGGACAGGGCCACGGGACGCTACGCCGACCCCGGGCGGCTGCACCGGCTCGGCCACCAGGGCAGGTACTTCAAGGTGGCCGGCCCGCTCAATGTCGAGCGTCCACCGCAGGGTCACCCGCTGCTCGTCCAGGCCGGCTCCTCCGAGGACGGCAAGGACTTCGCGGCCCACCACGCCGAGGCGATCTTCACCGCGCACACGACGTACGAGCGCGCGGCTGCCTTCTACGCCGACATCAAGGCCCGCACCAGGGCCGCGGGGCGTGACCCGGACGGCGTCATCGTCCTGCCGGGCATCGTCCCGTACATCGGCTCGACCGAGGCGGAAGCCCGGGCGCTCGCACGGCAGTTCGACGAGCTGCGGATTCCGGAATACGGGCTGCGCCAGCTGGCCGCCGTGTTCGAGACGGAACCGTCCGTCTTCCGACTCGACGCGCCCCTGCCGGACTTCATTCTCTCAAGGCCGAAGCTGGAGGGCTCCCAGAGCCGTTCCGACCTGATCATCGACCTCGCCATGCGCGAGCAGCTGACGGTTCGCCAGATCATCTCGCGGCTCGGTGGCGGGCGAGGGCACTTCGAGTTCGTCGGCACGCCCGAGCAGATCGCGGACACCATCATCGCCTGGTTCGAGGGCGGTGCCGCGGACGGGTTCAACATCATGGCGCCCGCCCTGCCGTCGGGCCTCGCTGCCTTCGCCGAACACGTTCTGCCGATCCTGCGCGGCAAGGGCCTGTTCCGCGAGGAGTACGAGGGCGCGACCCTGCGCGAGCACTACGGACTGCCGGTCCCGGTGAACCAGTTCCATGACTGAACCGCTTCCCGTGGGCGTTCCGCTCGCGACTCCTGCCGCTTCCACTTCCCGGAGCGGCGGGAGTCCGGCTGCGTTGCGGGTCGAGGGCCTGCGCAAGGCCACGAAGACGACTTCACCGCGGTGGCCGGGCTCGACCTGGACATGCCGGACGGCGCCTTCTTCGGGCTGCTCGGGTGAACGGCGCCGGGAAGACCACGCTGATCGGCTCGGTGCGCCCCCCGCTGCCAGTGCCTGGAGACCACCGGAGGGCCATCCGCATCCTGGACTGGACGGCCCACGCCGTCCGCCGGCCGTTCCACCTGCTGGACCGGCGTTGACACACGTTCGGGAAGTTGTCTTGACTACCGCACAGAAAGGTCATGAGCGTCAGCGACAAGCCCTGGCTTGCTGACCGGCAACCCTCGCACCGCGGTGGGGTGCCCCAGGTGACGACCCGGCCGATGAAGTTTCGGTAAGCGCGAGGCCCCTGGGGCCGGAACAGTGACGGTGACGCATGTACGCAGCTCCGAGGACGGCCGCACGCCGCTCCCGCGGCTGCGTACCGTCGTACGCGAACCTGCTCGTCGCCGACCGTGCCGTCGATCTGCTCCGCGTGAACAGCGCACTGTGTACCGCACCGGGCCGCGCCCGCTGTCGGGGCTGACACCTCCCCGCAGCCCCCGCACATCCTGACGAACACCGCGCCCGCGGTGTGCCGTTGCCCTCCCCGCCCCCGGAACCTCGCCGTCGTGTGCGTCCCCCCATGCCGCCGTGCCTCCGGGGTGCTCCCACCCAGCCGGAGCCCACCATGAGTGAACCCCCTGGTGCCACCGTCACCCTCGCCGATGCGCCGACCACCGACGTACCGGCAAAGCCCCTCACCCCCCAGCGAGTTCTTCCGCTGCGGCGGCCAGGCCGCTGGATCGTCACCGCGGTCGTGCTGGTCCTCGTCGCCCAGTTCGTACACGGGCTGGTCACCAACCCCTTCTACCAGTGGGGCCGCTGGAGCTACTGGTTCCTGCGCCCCGCCATCCTCGACGGCCTGCTGATCACCCTTCAAGTCACCGCTTACAGCGCGGTGCTGGGGCTTGCCGGAGGCATCGTACTGGCACTGGGCCGGCTCTCGAAGAGCCCGGTGCTGCGCGCGGTCAGCTGGACCTACGTCTGGGCGCTGCGCTCCATCCCGCTCATCGTGGTACTGATCTTCCTGTACAACTTCAGCGCCCTGTACAAGACGTTGAGCGTCGGCATCCCCTTCGGCCCGGCCTTCTTCTCCTTCGACGAGTCGAGACTCGCCACCGACATGGTCGTCGCGGTCGTCGGCCTCAGCCTCAACGAGGCTGCCTACGCGGCCGAGGTGGTCCGCGGCGGCATCCTCTCCGTCGACCAGGGCCAGCACGAGGCGGCCGCGGCGCTCGGTCTGCCCAAGGGGTACCAGTTCCGCAGGATCGTCTTCCCGCAGGCGCTCCGCTCGATCATCCCGAACTACGTCAACCAGCTCATCGGTCTGATCAAGGGGACCTCGCTGGTCTTCTACGTCTCCCTGCTCGACCTGTTCGGCTCCGCGCAGACCATGGGCTCCACCTACCCCGGCGACATCGTGCCGCTGCTGCTGGTCGTCACCGTCTGGTACCTGATCCTGACCAGCGTCGTGTCCGTCATCCAGTTCTACATCGAGCGGCACTACGCCCGCGGTGCCACCCGCAGCCTGCCGCCGACACCGTTGCAGAAGCTCCGCACCGGACTTTCCGACCTGAGGGCCCGTAGCCGCCGGGAGGCCGCCGTATGACCGCCGAGACGCTCGAAGCACTGGCGGACGTCGAGGCCGCCACCGTCGAGGTCCACGACGTGCACAAGTGGTACGGCACCCACCGGGTGCTGGACGGCGTCGACCTGACCGTCCGCCCCGGCGAGGTCACCGTCATCCTCGGCCCCTCCGGCTCCGGCAAGTCGACCCTGCTGCGGATCATCAATCACCTGGAGAAGCCGGAGATCGGTTACGTCAGCATCAACGGCGAACTGATCGGCGTGAAGCGGCAGGGCGACCGGCTGAAGGAGCTGAGCGAGCGGGCCATCCTGACCCAGCGCGGCCGGATCGGGTTCGTCTTCCAGAACTTCAACCTCTTCCCGCACCTGACCGTGCTGGACAACGTGGCCGCGGCTCCCGTCGCCACCGGCAGACTCGGCAAGCCCGAGGCACAGGAACTCGCCCGTGAACTCCTCGGCCGCGTCGGCCTCGCCGACAAGACCGGCGCCTATCCCCGCCAGCTCTCCGGCGGCCAGCAGCAGCGCGTCGCCATCGCCCGCGCCCTCGCCCTGCGCCCCGGCGTCGTCCTCTTCGACGAGCCCACCTCCGCCCTCGACCCCGAACTGGTGGGTGAAGTCCTCGCCGTCATCAAGGACCTGGCGGCCAGCGGCACCACCCTCGTCATCGTCACCCACGAGATCGGCTTCGCCCGCGAGATCGCCGACAGGGTCGTCTTCATCGACGGCGGCAAGATCGTCGAGCAGGGACCGCCCTCCGAGATCCTCGACAACCCCCAGCACGAGCGGACCAGGGACTTCCTCAGCAAGGTCCTCTGACCGCCGGCATACCAGACGCCCCCTGCACCACCCTCATCGACTTCAGCGACAAGGAACGGCCATGTCTGCCCACTTCTCCCGACGCAGCCTGATACGCGGCATTGCCGCGGCGACCGTCGTCGCCTCCCTGGTCACCGGGCTCGCCGCCTGCGGTGGCAACAGCGACGCGGCCACCTCCACCGACGCCGCCAAGGCCGGCGAGGTAGTCATCGGACGGGTCGCCAACGGCGCCGCCCAACAAACCACCATCAAGGTCTCCGAGGTCAAGGCGATCAGCGCCGAACTGCCCGCCGCCGTCAGGAGGGGCGGCAAGCTGGAGATCGGCATCGGTGCCCTGCCCGCCGGGTTCCCGCCGCTGGCGTACGTCGGCAACGACCAGAAGACCCTCACCGGCTCCGAGCCCGACCTCGGCCGCCTGGTCGCCGCGGTGTTCGGGCTCAAGGCCGAGGTCAAGAACTCCACCTGGGAGAACCTCTTCGTCGGCATCGACAGCGGCAAGGTCGACGTGGCCTTCTCCAACGTCACCGACACCGAGGAGCGCAAGAAGAAGTACGAGTTCGCCTCCTACCGTCAGGACAACCTCGCCTTCATCGTGCCGAAGAAGAGCACCTGGAACTTCGACGGCGACTACGAGAACCTCGCCGGCAAGACGATCGCCGTCGGCTCCGGAACCAACCAGGAGAAAATCCTCCTGGAGTGGAAGGACAAGCTGGCCAAGGAGGGCAAGAAACTCACCGTCAAGTACTTCCAGGACAGCACCAGCACCTACCTGGCCCTGAACAGCGGCAAGGTCGACGCCTCGTTCGGTCCCAACCCCGGTTTCGCCTACCACAACCGCCAGGTGGCCAACACGCCCAACGCCACGCGTACGGCGGGTACTTACTCAGGTGCCGGCGCGAGTCTGCAGGGCCTTATCGCGGCCACCGCGAAGAAGGACAGCGGCCTGGCCAAGCCGCTCGCCGACGCCGTCAACTACCTGATCAAGCACGGTCAGTACGCCGAGTGGCTCAAGGCGTACAACCTCTCCAACGAGGCCGTCGCCAAGTCCGAGGTCAATCCGCCCGGCCTGGCGCTCGACAACTCCTGACCACCAGGTGCCGGGGACTCCGCCGCCCCGCGGTGGAGTCCCCGGCACGCCGGACACCCCGAGCCGCACCCCGGAGACCGCCACACCATGTCCGTCACCACCATCGACGCAAGCTCCTCGCACATCCTGGACAACCCCGCCTGGGCCGCTCTCACCGGCCCCCACGCCCACTTCGCCGAACGGATCGGCCACGCCGCCCGCTACCACCAGGACGTGGCCCCCTTCCACGCCGTCTCCGACGAGGACGACCCGCGCGCCTGGGTGGACCTCGCCGCGCTCGTCGGCCCCGGCGGGACCGCGTCGGTGCGGGGCGTCACCGAGGCACCGGAAGGCTGGGAGGTCGTCGGCACGGGACTCGGCGTCCAGCTCGTGGACACCGGCCTGCGCGCGGAGCCCGACCCCGAGGCCGTAAGGCTCGGCCCCGTCGACGTGCCCGAGATCCTCGACCTGGTCGCCCGCACCGAACCCGGCCCCTATCTGCCCCGCACCGTCGAGATGGGCACCTACCTGGGCATCCGCCACCGGGGCCGCCTGATCGCCCTGGCCGGTGAACGCCTCCACCCACCCGGCTGGACCGAGATCAGCGCCGTGTGCACCGACCCGGCGTATCGCGGCCGGGGGCTGGCCACCCGCCTGGTCCGTGCCGTCGCGGCCGGCATCAAGGAGCGCGGCGAGCGGCCCTTCCTGCACGCCAGGGCCGACAACGCGAACGCGATCCGGCTGTACGAGTCGATCGGCTTCACCCTGCGCAGTCGTACGGTCTTCTCACTCGTACGGCCGACTGGGGTCGCCGTCCTGGAAGAAACGGCATAGCCGTGCCGTTGTCCTTGCCGAAGGCGATGACTTGGAGGTGGGCCGCGTGACACGTGTCCTGCGTGCGGTGCGCCTCCACAGCCGGCCCCACATCGATCTCCAGCGCGTGGCCGGCGCCCTCTGTTGTTGTTCCTGAGCCTCCGCCAGCCTTTGGCCGGGGGGACACCATCTCCATCTCCCTGCGGTCGCCCACCGCCGTGCGCCCCACTCTGCGGGCCGGCGCTCCAGTACGGACCTCCAGGAAGGCACCCTCGTGTCCTCAAAACCCGCTTCCCACCTGCACCTTGCCGTGGCACTCGACGGTACCGGCTGGCACCCTGCCTCCTGGCGGGAGCAAGCGGCCCGCCCCCGGGACCTGTTCACGGCCGGTTACTGGACCGATCTGGTCGCCGAGGCCGAGCGCGGCCTGCTCGACTTCGTCACCTTCGAGGACGGGCTCGGCCTGCAGTCCTCGCACTACGGCGTCCTGGACGGCCGCACCGACCAGGTCCGCGGCCGCCTCGACGCCGTACTGATCGCGTCCCGCATCGCGCCGCTCACCCGGCACATCGGCCTGGTGCCGACGGTGGTCGCCACGCACACGGAGCCCTTCCACATCTCCAAGGCCATCGCCACCCTCGACTACGTCAGCACCGGCCGGGCCGGCCTGCGCGTGCAGATCAGCGCCCGCCCGCACGAGGCCGACCACTTCGGCCGCCGCACCTTCCCGCCGATCAGCCTGGAGGAGTTGCGGACGCCGGCCGGGCAGGAGCGCCTCACCGATCTGTTCGACGAGGCCGCCGACCACGTCGAGGTCGTGCGGCGGCTGTGGGACAGCTGGGAGGACGACGCCGAGATCCGGGACGTGGCCACCGGCCGCTTCGTCGACCGGGACAAGCTGCACTACATCGACTTCGAAGGGCGGTTCTTCAGCGTCAAGGGTCCGTCCATCACCCCGCGCCCGCCGCAGGGGCAGCCGCTGGTCACCGCCCTCGCCCACCAGACCGTTCCCTACCGGCTCGTGGCCCGTCAGGCCGACGTCGGCTACGTCACCCCGCACGACGCCGAGCAGGCCCGCGCGATCGTCGCCGAGATCCGCGCAGAGCAGGAGACGGCCGGACGAGCAGGCGAACTCCTGCATGTGTTCGGTGACTTGGTGGTCTTCCTGGACGATGACCGGGCCGCTGCGGAGGACCGGCGCGCGCGCCTCGACGCCCTCGCGGGGGAGCCGTACACCAGCGACGCCCGGATCTTTGCCGGTACGCCCAGCCAACTGGCCGATCTGCTGCAGGATCTGGCAGCGGAGGGTCTGACCGGTTTCCGGCTGCGGCCCGCCGTCGCCGGCCACGACCTGCCGGCCGTCACCCGTGGCCTGGTCCCCGAACTCCAGCGCCGGGGCGTCTTCCGCACCGCCTACGAGGCCGACACCCTCCGCGGCCTGCTCGGCATGACCCGCCCCGCCAACCGCTACGCCGCGACCGCCTGAGCCGGAAGGACCGCACCCGTCATGAGCAAGCCGCTGAAGCAGATCCACCTGGCCGCGCACTTCCCCGGTGTCAACAACACCACCGTGTGGAGCGACCCGGCCGCCGGCAGCCACATCGAGTTCAGCTCCTTCGCACACTTCGCCCGGGCCGCCGAACGCGCCAAGTTCGACTTCCTGTTCCTCGCCGAGGGCCTGCGGTTGCGCGAACAGGGCGGCCAGATCTACGACCTGGACGTCGTGGGCCGCCCCGACACCTTCACCGTGCTCGCCGCGCTGGCCGCCGTCACCGACCACCTCGGCCTGACCGGCACCATCAACTCCACCTTCAACGAGCCCTACGAGGTGGCCCGCCAGTTCGCCAGCCTCGACCACCTCTCCGGCGGCCGCTCCGCCTGGAACGTGGTCACCTCCTGGGACGCCTTCACCGGCGAGAACTTCCGCCGCGGCGGCTTCCTGCCGCAGGAGCATCGCTACTCCCGCGCCAAGGAGTTCCTGGCCACCGCGAACGAGCTCTTCGACTCCTGGCACGGCGACGAAATCCTCGCCGACAGGGTCACCGGCACCTTCCTGCGCGACGCGAAGGCCGGCGCCTTCGTGCACCAGGGGCAGCACTTCGACATCCATGGCCAGTTCGACGTCCCGCGCTCGCCTCAGGGCCGTCCCGTCATCTTCCAGGCCGGTGACTCCGAGGAGGGCCGCGAGTTCGCCGCCTCGTCCGCCGACGCCATCTTCAGCCGGCACGCCACCCTGGAGGGCGGCCAGGCGTTCTACACGGATGTCAAGAAGCGTCTCGCCAAGTACGGCCGCCGCAACGACCAGCTGCTGATCCTGCCCGCCGCCACCTTCGTCCTCGCCGACACGGATGCCGAGGCCCAGGAACTGGCCCGTGAGGTGCGCCGTCGGCAGGTCAGCGGGGCCACCGCCATCAAGCACCTGGAGTTCGTCTGGAACCGGGACCTGTCCGCCTATGACCCGGAAGGGCCGCTGCCCGACATAGACCCGGACGTCAGCGACAACCACATCTCCAAGGGCCGCGCCCAGGTCCGGATGTACCGCGACCCGCTGGCCACCGCCCGCGAGTGGCGCGCACTCGCCGCCGCGAACAACTGGTCCATCCGCGACCTGGTCATCAACACCGGCAACCGCCAGACCTTCGTCGGCTCCCCGCAGACCATCGCCAAGACCATCAACGACTACGTCCAGGCCGACGCCGGCGACGGCTTCATCCTCGTCCCGCACATCACGCCGACCGGTCTCGACGAATTCGCCGACAAGGTCGTCCCGCTCCTGCAGGAGCAGGGCGTCTTCCGTACCGAGTACGAGGGCACGACCCTCCGTGACCACCTGGGTCTCGAGCACCCCGACTTCGTCGACGACCGGGTGGCGTCGTGAAGTTCCTCGCGATCACTCTGATCGTGCACCGACCGGATCCGCTCACCGGGATACAGAAGTCGACCGAGGACCGCCTAAGCGCGAAGCACTCGACAACGCCGTTCGGGCACACCGTGCTCCACCCGCACGCCGAGGCGGGCGGGCTGACGGAGCACCAGCACCGTGCCTCCCTCGAGCTGTTCCAGTCCAAGATCGCGCCCGTGCTGCGCCGTGAGATCCCGGACCCCCCGTTCGCATGGGGACCCGTGCTTCCGGCGTCACCGCTCACCCAGGAGTCCGTCCATGTCTGACATTGCCCTCGGCGTCCTCGACCTGGTCCCGATCCCCTCCGGCTCGACGGCAGCCGATGCCCTGCGGAACTCCATCGACCTCGCACAGCAGGCCGAGCGTTTCGGATATGCCCGCTACTGGTTCGCCGAACACCACCTCAATCCGGGCGTGGCAGGTACGTCCCCGGCGGTCGTCCTGGCCCTGACCGCGTCCGCCACCTCCACCATCCGGCTCGGTTCCGGTGCCGTGCAGCTCGGGCACCGCACGGCACTGTCCACCGTGGAGGAGTTCGGTCTGCTCGACGCGCTGCACCCGGGCCGCTTCGATCTGGGCCTGGGCCGCTCGGGCGGCCGCCCGCCGGGACAGCCGGCCGCACCGTTGCCGACGGCGACCCCTGTCGTCGACGGCCACACCCCGAACGGCCTGTTGATCCCGCCCCGCTTCTCCTTCGACCATCTGCTCGGTTCACCCCGCATCGCGCTGCAGCGCAGGCTGCTTCTGCTGCCGGGTGCCGAGTCACAGGACTACGCCGAGCAGATCGACGACATCCTCGCCCTGCTCGCCGGCACCTACCGCTCCCCGGAGGGCATCGAGGCGCACGTCGTGCCGGGGGAGGGCGCCGACCTGGAGCTGTGGATCCTGGGCAGCAGCGGTGGTCAGAGCGCCGCTGTCGCGGGCGGCAACGGTCTGCGGTTCGCGGCGAACTACCACGTCAGTCCGGCCACGGTCCTGGAGGCGGTGGAGGGCTACCGGTCGTTCTTCCAGCCTTCCGAGTTCCTCGACAAGCCGTACGTCAGCGTCTCGGCGGATGTCGTCGTCGCCGAGGACGACGCCACCGCCCGCGACCTTGCCACCGGCTACGGCCTGTGGGTTCGCAGCATCCGCACCGCCGAGGGCGCCATCGAGTTCCCGACGCCGGAGGAAGCGCGTGCCCATACCTGGACCGATGAGGACCGTGCCCTCGTCCAGGACCGCCTCGACACCCAGTTCGTCGGCTCACCCGGCCGGGTGGCCGACCAGTTGGAGCAACTCCAGGAGGCCACGGGCGCGGACGAGCTGCTCATCACGACGATCACCCACGACCACGCGGACCGGGTCCGTTCGTACGAACTGCTCGCGGAGGAATGGCGTCGACGGGGTCACTCCTTCCAGCCGAGCTGATGCGGTGGAGTACCCCACCGAACGCTGCACGGGACGCTTCGGCGCGGTCCGCCTTGTCACCGCGCCGACAGCGGAAGGCTTATTTGGCGGACGTACGCGACGATTTGGCCGAGCCGGGCGCTTGCACAGCCGCCCGGTACCAGTCAGGCCGACGCCAGGCCGCTGAGGAGCAGAGCCAGTGACTGGTGCGGGCTCCGTCCCGCGGTGTCGACGACGACGCGCTCGCGGTCCCACGGTTCGTACCTCCGGTCGACGACCTGCTGCCCGTCCGGCAATGGCAGACCTGGCATGTCGGCCGACCGCGAGGTCACGCGGCGCCGGTGCTCCGCCGGATCCGGGCAGACCACCTCCACCTCGACGACACGCCCGCCCGTCCCGACGGCCGTGTGCCGCCAGGCGTCACGCATCACACTCAGTGGATTGACCGATTCCGCGATCACGGTCAGCCCTTGCCGCAGATGTTCCTCGGCCACGGCATGTCCGACGGCGTAGCCCACGGAACCAACCGGGTGCCGGGCCACGCCGGAACGGACGATCGCCCGCTCGATGGTGCCGACCCGCAGAGGGACCGCATCGATCCGGGTCGCCAGGAGACGGGCGAGCGTGGTCTTGCCGATGCCGGGCAGGCCGCCCATGACGATGAGCACAGGATCACCCCTCCGTCAGCCGTCGCGAAGAAACGTCGTACGCCCGCGCGTTGCGCACGAAGAGCTCGTGCAGGTCGCGGACCGCCCGCGGAACGGAGCCGGAATGGCGGCGCTGCAGTACCAGCAGTACGTCGGTGGCATCCCCCGCGAGCGACCGCACAGTGATCGCGCCCCGTCGCTCCAGCGGGTCGCCGACGACGCTGAAGTCCGGCAGGACCGTGGCCCCGAGCCCCTCGGCCACCATCAGCTTGCCCATCTCCGCGCCGTCGGTGGAGTACGAGAACGACGGAGTCCGGCCGCGGAGCAGCCGGTGCACGAAACGGTGCATCACATAGCCGGACCGCATCACGACCAGCGGCTCGGCCAGAAGGCTGTCCGCGTCCACCGCATCCAGGGCCGCCAGCGGGCTGTCCGGACGCACGCACACCACCGGCCGGCCGCAGAGCAACTCCGTCGTCTCGAAGCCGGGCGGCATGTCGTCGCCCCGAAGGTAGTTCACAAGTCCCAGGTCGAAGGCGCCCTCCAGCAGCCCGCGGTGGATGTCGGCCTGCTGTGCGCCGACCAACTCCACCTGGGTGACCGGGTGCGAGGCCCGGAACTCGCGTACGGTCGGGATGACCAGCGGCACGGTAGCCGTGTTCACCGTGCCGAGGCGGACCATGCGGCTGATGCGGTGCTGGTCGCCGGCCGCGCCGCGCAGCCGGTCGACCGAGTCCAGCACGCTCATGATGTGCGGCAGCAGCTCGCGTCCCTCGTCACTGATCTTCGCTCCTGACCGCTTGCGCTCCAGCAGGTCCACGCCGAGCTCGCGCTCCAGGTTGCGTACGGTCTCGCTGAGCGCCGGCTGGGACAGGTGCAGCTCCTCGGCGGCCCGCCGCAGCGAACCGAGCCGTGTGACGGCAGCGATGTATTCGAGCTGTTCGATACGCACGAACAGGAGACTGCGCCTTCCTGAGGACCGGGTTCAAGGGAATCCCTGTCACAACCTCGTGAATACCGACTCTCACCATGTGGAATCTCATCCGGGCATTCTTGACCGGCCGGACTTCCTCCTGGTTCGATCGGTGGCATGAAGCGACAGGACCTCACGCGGCGGCGCCACGTCGACCTTGCGCGTGTCTCCAGTGCCTTCTGTCGCTGTCGGGTCTGAGCGCACCCGAGGGTAACCCTCCCACTCGCTCCCTCCACGACTTCCTTCCGTGAATTCCGATCCCGGCTTCTTTCCGTCGTGACGCCGGCTTTCCCGGAAACGCCGCTCCAGCGTGTCTGGTTTCCCCGAGCTCATTCGTCCTGCCGGCGCAGCATTCCCCCGCGAGGAGTTCCCATGCCCGCGTCCTCCGTATACCCCGGATCCGATCCCGTCCGTTTCGCCTACTGGGTGCCGAACGTCAGTGGTGGTCTCGTCACCAGCAAAATCGAGCAGCGCACCGACTGGGGCTACGACTACAACCGCGAACTCGCCGTCCTCGCCGAGCACAACGGCTTCGACTACGCGCTCAGCCAGGTCCGCTACATGGCCAGCTACGGCGCCGAGTACCAGCACGAGTCGACCAGTTTCAGCCTTGCCCTGCTGCTCGCCACGCAGCGGCTGAAGGTCATCGCCGCCGTGCATCCGGGCCTGTGGCACCCGGGTGTGCTGGCCAAGCTCGGAGCCACCGCCGACCACCTGTCGAACGGCCGTTTCGCCGTCAACGTCGTATCGGGCTGGTTCAAGGGGGAGTTCACCGCTCTCGGCGAGCCCTGGCTGGAGCACGACGAACGCTACCGGCGCTCCGAGGAGTTCATCCGCGCCCTGCGGCAGATCTGGACCGAGGACCATGCCGAACTCGCGGGTGACTTCTACCGGTTGCGTGACTTCTCCCTCAAGCCCAAGCCACTCATCACCCCTGAGCGCCCGCACCCGGAGATCTTCCAGGGCGGCAATTCGACCGCCGCCCGTGCCATGGCCGGCCGGGTCTCCGACTGGTACTTCTCCAACGGCAAGGATTTCGACGGTGTCACCGAGCAGATCGACGACGTCCGTGTCTCCGCCGCCCGAGCGGGCCGTACGGCACCGAGGTTCGGCCTCAACGGCTTCCTGATCGCCCGCGACACCGAGGCCGAAGCCCGCGAGACGCTCCGCGAGATCGTCGTCAAGGCCGACGCCCAGGCCGTGCACGGCTTCCGCGACGCCGTCCAGCAGGCCGGCCGGTCCACCGGCGACGGCAAGGGCATGTGGCAGGACTCCGGGTTCGAGGACCTCGTCCAGTACAACGACGGCTTCCGGACTGGTCTGATCGGCACCCCTGAGCAGATCGCCGAGCGGATCGTCGCCTACAAGCGGCTCGGGGTCGACCTCTTCCTCCTCGGCTTCCTGCACTACCTGGAGGAGGTCGAGTACTTCGGCAAGCGGGTGCTGCCCCTGGTGCGCGAACTGGAGACACAGGAAGCCGCGTCCGAGCCCGCCGCCGCCCGCGCCTGACCGCGCCCGCACACGAAACGACGAACCGAAAGGTCCCTCCCATGGCCACTGTCCTGTCCGTCTCCGGAAGCCCCTCCGCCACCTCCCGCACCGCTCGGCTGCTGCGCCACCTGGACGAGCGGCTCATCGCGCAGGGGCACGAGGTGATCGCGCTGGACGTTCGCACCCTGCCGGCCGAGGCGCTGCTCGGGGCCGACTTCGGTCACCCGGCGATCGTCCGGGCCACCGCCCTGTTCGACCAGGCGGACGGGGTGGTGATCGGTACCCCCGTCTACAAGGCCGCCTACTCCGGGCTCCTGAAGTCCCTGCTGGACCTGCTGCCTCAGTACGCGCTGGCGGGCAAGACGGTCCTCCCGCTGGCCACCGGCGGCACCACCGCCCACGTCCTGGCCATCGACTACGCACTGCGCCCGGTGCTGGCCTCCATGGGCCCTGCGCACATCACACCGGGCTGGTTCACGCTCGACAAGGACATCACGGTGGGCGAGGACGGCACACTGGCCGTCGCGCCGGGATCGGCCGCGGCCCTGGCGCAGGTCACGGACCAGTTCTCGGCGGCGCTGGGTGGCCGTACGACGCTGCTGGCGGCCGCCGGATGAGCGTCGCGCACGTCATCGCGGACGACGCCGAGGCCCTTGCCGTGGCCGCGGAGCTGGCCGCCGGCTTCCGCAAGGGCGCCGCCGAGCGGGACGCGCGGCGCAGGCTCCCGCGCACGGAGCTGGAGCGGCTGTCCGCCTCCGGGCTGCTCGCCGTGACGGTGCCCGCCCGGTTCGGCGGCGCCGATGTCCGTGCGGACACGCTCGCCGAGATCTTCCGACTGCTGGCCGCCGCCGACGCCAGCCTGGCCCAGATCCCGCAGAGCCACTTCGTGTACGTCAACGTGTTGCGCCGGCAGGGGACCCACGAGCAGCAGGAGTTCTTCTTCGGCGAGGTACTGGCCGGCAAGCGGTTCGGCAACGCCCAGTCCGAGGCGGGCACCCAGCACGTCCAGGACATCCGCACCCGCCTCGCCCGGCTCCCGGGCGGGTCGTACGTCCTCGACGGCGTCAAGCACTACTCCACCGGCGCGCTGCTCGCCCACTGGATCCCCGTCCTCGCCCGCACCGAGGACGACACCCTGCAGGTGGCCTACGTACCGCGCGACGCCCCCGGCCTCACGGTCGTGGACGACTGGGACGGGATGGGACAGCGCACCACCGCAAGCGGAACCGTCCGTCTGGAGTCGGTGGCGGTGCCCGCCGACCGTGTCGTTCCGCACCATCTCACCTTCCAAGGTCCCCAACTCCACGGCGCGGTGGCTCAGTTGCTGCACGCGGCCATCGATGCCGGGATCGCCTCCGGGGCGCTGGCCGAGGCGGTGGAGTTCGTCCGTACGAAGAGCCGCCCCTGGTTCGAGAGCGCCGCCGAAGGGCACACGACCGCCGCGGAGGATCCGCTGCTGATCCAGCGGTTCGGCGAACTGGCGATCAGTGAACGGGCTGCCGAAGCGTTGCTCCGCGAGGCCGCCCGCGCGGTCGACGACGCTCGCGCCGACCTGAACGACGACTCGGCCGCCAAGGCATCGATCGCGGTGGCCACCGCGAAAGTGACGGCGGCCGAGGCCGCCGTCGAGATCGCCAGCGCCCTGTTCGAGGTCTCCGGTACCCGCTCGGCGCTCGACTCCCTGGGCCTGCACCGCCATTGGCGCGACGCGCGCACCCACACCCTGCACGACCCGGCCCGCTGGAAGGTCCAGCACATCGGCCGTTACGTGCTGGGCGGCACCAAGCCGCCGCGACATGGCCTGCTCTGACGAACCCTCAACAAAACACCGATCGGAGCCCCCACGTGTCCCTCACCTTCCACTGGTTCCTGCCCACCAACGGCGACAGCCGCCACGTCGTCGGCGGCGGCCACGGCACCCCTGCCACGGAGTCCGGGCGTGACCGGCCGCCGACGGTCGCCTACCTGAGCCAGATCGCCCGTGCCGCCGAGGACCTCGGCTTCGTCGGCGCTCTCACGCCGACCGGCGCGTGGTGCGAGGACGCGTGGCTGACCACTGCCATGGTCAGCCAGAACAGCGAGCGGCTGAAGTTCCTCGTCGCCTTCCGCCCCGGCTTCGTGTCGCCGACGCTCGCGGCGCAGATGGCCTCCACCTTCCAGCGGCAGACCGGCGGGCGTCTCCTGCTCAACGTCGTCACCGGCGGCGAGAGCCACGAGCAGCGGTCCTACGGCGACTTCCTGGACAAGGACGCGCGGTATCGCCGTACCGGCGAATTCCTGCAAGTCGTCCGGGGGTTGTGGGAGGGCAGGACCGTCGACCTGTCCGGCGAGCACCTCCAGGTCGAGGACGCGAAGCTCGCCCGGGTGCCCGACCCGGTGCCCGAGGTGTACTTCGGTGGATCCTCGGCGATCGCCGGGGAGGTCGCCGCGCGGCATGCCGACGTCTACCTCACGTGGGGGGAGCCGCCGGCGCAGGTCGCCGAGAAGATCGCCCGGATCAGGAGGCTGGCCGCGCAGGAGGGTCGCAGCGTCCGCTTCGGAATCCGGTTGCACGTCATCACCCGCGACACCTCCGAGCAGGCCTGGGCCGTGGCGGACCGGCTGCTGGCGGGCTTCGATGCGGAGACCGTGCGGCAGGTTCAGGCGGGGCTCGCCCGCAGTGAGTCGGAGGGCCAGCAGCGCATGCTGGCCTTGCACGGGGGTGGGAGCCTCCCCCACGCTCGACTTCGCTCGCGCGGGGGGACCCCCACCGGGCTGGAGATCCATCCCAATCTGTGGGCGGGCATCGGGTTGGTGCGGGGTGGGGCGGGGACCGCCCTGGTCGGAAGTCACACCGAGGTTGCCGAGCGGATCAAGGAGTACGCCGCGTTGGGGATCGAGGAGTTCATCTTCTCCGGGTATCCGCATCTGGAGGAGGCGTACTGGTTCGGCGAGGGCGTGCTGCCGAAGCTTCAGGCGCAGGGTCTGTGGCGGCATCCGTACGGGCAGGAGGCAGCCCCCGCCGCCCAGGTCCCCTTCGCCGGTGCCGGGAGCGCGCGATGACCCAGGTGATCGCCGACGACGCCGGGGCGGTCGCCAAGTGCCCGCGAGCCCACCCTGCGCGACGCTGACGGCGTCCTGCCGTGCATGCCGATGCGGCGAACGGTCGGACGACTGGAGCGCTGGGGCGAGGAGGCTGACATCGACGGCTTCAACCTCGTCTACGCCACCACCCCCGGCACCTCCGTCGACCTCGTCGTCCCGGAACTGCGCGCCCGCCGGCAGCCTCCGGGGCAGGGACGAGCACCCGGCCGCCCGCCATCGCGAACTCGCCACCCGGGCCTGTGAATCAGCCGGAACAGGCCGACTTTCCTAGTTTTCCTATCGAATTACTAGGGAAACCGTTGACGGTGGTCGAAGAGGTGGGTGAGGATGATGAAGCCGACGCGTCACTGCGCACGCCGCGCTCCCGCGCCGCATTCGCCGGTCACCGCGTCGCCCTCGGCCCCCTGGAGGAAGACGCCATGACCACAGCGCTCGCCGCAGCGACAGCCGCAGTCGTATGAAGCGGGTGAGGGTGTGACGGTGACGGCGGACGAGGTGACCGACGCGGGAGCCGGGCAGGTCGACTGGCTGCACATAGCCCGTGAGCTGGCGGACGACCTGGCCACGGACGCGGTCGAGCGTGAACAGGCCGGCAAGGCACCGTTCGACGAGGTGGCGCGGTTGCGCGAGTCGGGACTGCTGACACTCCCGGCACCGGCGGAACTCGGGGGAGGCGGCGGGGACTGGCGCACGGCCTGTGCGGTCATCCGGACCGTCGCCGCTGCCGACGGGGCCATCGGCCACCTGCTGGGCAACCACTACTTCCTGTCCTGCACCCCCCGGTTCTTCGCCGACCGCACCCGTGCCGAGCGTATCGAGCGGGAGTCGACGGCGGGGCGGTGGTGCTGGGGAGGCGGTATCGGCTCACCTGAACCACCACTGATCCTGACCCCCACGCCGGGGGGCCATCTGCTCACCGGCTACCAGAGGTATGCCACCGGAGTCGGGGTCGCCGACCGGCTGGTGGTCCGAGCCGCGAAGTACGGCACCGGTGAGCCGTTGGCCGTCCTGGTCGACCCCGCCCGCCCGGGCGTCGTGAGCGGCGGCGGGGACGCCTTCGGCCAGCGGCTCGCGGCCGGCGGCGGCGTGGAGTTCGATTCCGTGCCGGTCGCGGCCGACGACGTGCTCGGCACCGTCTCGGCGGACGAGGGCGTCCTGTCACCCTTCGCCGCTCTGGCCGCGCCGACCGCGCGTCTGGTCGCCGTCCAGTTCTGCCTCGGCGTGGCAGAGGGTCTGCTGGCCGAGGTCCGCGAGTACGGAAGGGGGATGAGGTTCCCCTGGCAGCCCTTCTCGCCGCAGCCCTGGCCGGACAGTCCGCCGCGGGCTTCCTACGCGCTGACCGTGTACGGCGAGCTCGCCGTCGGCGCACGTGCCGCGTCCGCCCTCGCCGAGCAGGCGGTGGACGCCCTGGTGCGAGGCCTCGCCCGGGGTGCGGACCTCGACGACGAGGAGTGCGCGGAGATCACCGTCCTCGCGAGCGTGGCCGAGTCCGCCGCGTCCCGGGCCGCGCAGGAGATCACCACCCGTGCCCTGGACGTCATCGGTGCCGACGCCGCCTCCACACGGCACGGCTTCGACCGCTTCTGGCGCAACGCCCGGACACACACCCTGCGCGAGCCGGTCGCCCACAGACTGCGCGAGGTGGGCGACTACTTCCTCAACGGCACGCACCCACCCTTCGCCCTTCCCGCCTGACCGGGAGAGTGAGGGTGCGGGGCGGACACGACAGTGATGGATAATCGCGGCATGCGGATCTCGGCGCGGGCGGACTATGCGGTGCGGGCGGCACTGGAGCTGGCCGCGGCAGGGGGCGAGGCCTCGCTCAAGGCCGAGGCGATCGCCTCGGCGCAGGGCATCCCGCACAAATTCCTGGAGGGCATTCTCGGCGACCTGCGCCGGGGCGGTCTTGTGGTCAGCCAGCGGGGCGGCAAGGGCGGTTACCGGCTCGCCCGCCCGGCGGAGTCGATCGCCGTCGCCGACGTCATCCGCGTGGCGGACGGCCCCCTGGTATCGGTGCGGGGAGTGCGCCCACCCGAGCTCTCCTATTGCGGTCCCGCGGAGCCGCTGCTGCCCCTGTGGATCGCCGTACGCGCCAACGTCCGCAAGATCCTCGGCGAGGTCACCCTGGCTCAAGTGGCCGCGGCCAAGCTGCCCGACGAGGTCCTGAGCCTCGCGGAGGACCCCGGGGCCTGGACGAATCCCTGACCGACGTCCGGTGAACGACAGAGATCTGCCGGCGCCGCGGGTCTACGGCCACCAGCATCGACGAGTCGCCCTGCAGCCGGGTCCAGCAGCCGTTCCGCCTCCGCGCGGCGATCCGGCTCGGCGACCCGGCGCAGCTTCAGGGCGAGTTCGATGTTCTTGCCCGCCGTCAGCCACGGGAGCAGGCGTGGTCCTGGAACATCAGGGCGGGGCGGCCGTCCCTGCCGATGGAGCCGGCGGACGGCCGGTCCGGTCCGGCGACAGGTTGAGCAGCGTGGGCTCGCCTCAGTCCGAGGCCCCCAGGAGGGTGACGAACTCGCCCGGTGCGACATCGAGTGTGATGTCGTCCAGCACGAGCTGCGATCCGCCGGGCGTTGCCCGGGGCGGGGAAGGACTTCGAGACGTGCTCGATGCGGGCGGCGTGCGTCACCGCCGCGGTGTCCTCGGCCGTATTGGTGACCGTGGTGGCCACGGTCGCCACCTCCTGGGAACTCAGCGGGGCCTGCCGGTCGTTACTCGGCGCCGAGACCGGCGTCGTCGACCGCGTCCTTGTCTTCGGCCTTGAGAACCTTGTTGAGCAGCGTGAGGTCGTAGATGCCCTTCAGGTCGGGCTTGTCCAGCAGGCCGGCCTTCACCGCGTGCTCCGCCTCGGTGTTGAGCGTGGAGGCCAGCGGGTCGTCGAGGAAGGTGATGGACTTCCAGGCCGGGTCGATGACCTCGGCGGGCAGCGCCTTGCCCGACAGCTTCTCCAGCGCCGTGTTGGCGGCCGCCTTCGCCTTGTCCGGGTTCGCGTTGATCCACGCGTTGGTCTTCACGGAGCCGCGCAGTACGGCCTCGACGACGTCGGGGTGCTCCTTGAGGAACTTCTGCGACACGATGATGTTCGTGATCACGAACTTCTTGCCGGGCCACAGCGTCGACTCGTCGAGCAGCACCTTGCCGCCCTCGGCGACCAGCTTCGACGCGGTCGGCTCCGGCACCCAGGCGCCGTCGATCGAGCCCGCCTTGTAGGCATCCGGGGTGATCTTGTTGTCGGTGCGGACGACGGAGACGTCGCCCTTGCCGCTCTCGGCGTCCACCTTCCAGCCCTGGTCCGCGATCCAGTTGAGGAACGCGACGTCCTGGGTGTTGCCGAGCTGCGGCGTGGCGATCGTCTTGCCCTTGACGTCCTTCAAGGACTTGATCTTCTTCGGATTGACGACGAGCTTCACGCCACCGGAGGCGGAACCGCCAACGATCCGCAAGTTCTTGCCGCCCGACTTGGTGTAGCCGTTGATCGCCGGGGACGGGCCGATCCAGCCGATGTCGATGGACCCGGCGTTCAGCGCCTCGATCTCGGAAGGGCCGGCGTTGAAGGTCGAGGCCTTGATCGTGGTGCCGCCGAGCTCCTTCTGGAACAGACCCTCCTGGACGCCCACCAGAGCGGTGGCGTGGGTGAGGTTGGGGAAGTAGCCGATCTTCACTTCGTCGGCGGAGAGCTTTTTGGCGCCTGCCGCGGCAGCCGGGGTCTGCTTGCCGTCGTCGGTCGATTTGGAGCCGTAGCCGCATGCGGTGAGCAGAAGCGGAAGCGTAGCCATGACGGCGAGGGTGCGCAGGGTGGTGAGCGGTCTTGCGGCAGACACGGAGGTGTCCTCTCAGGGAAGGAGGGGTGATCGAGGAGGTGTGGAACGGCGTGCTGAAGTCTCAGACCGGCTGACAGATGGAACTGGACGTACGGCCGAAGTCGATGTGACGACGCGAGGTCAGCACGGGCAGCACCCGGTCAGCGCAGCTGAGCACTCCCATGGCCACCCCCTGATTCCTAGTTTTCCTACCTGACCGCTAGGGATCGTGGCAGAAGGTGGCACCCACCCCAAGGGGGCATTCACATGATGGACGTGGTTATCTCAATATTCGGGATCAAAGGTGATCGGCCCAGTGTGTCAGCGGTTTCCCTGGACGCTCGGGATCGCTCACACGCAGCGGTGAACTGATCGGCGACCCGCTCGATGTGCCGACCAGACGCTCCCGGTGCTCACCGGGGCCGTACAGGAAGTGCGCCCGGGGGCGAATCGACCGCTCGGCCTGGCTGCCGAACGCTGTCGACCGCGGTGAGATCGACCTGGCTGTCCACGTCACCGAGGTGACCGCCGCGGCGGTCACCGCCGTGGGCGATGCTGCGCTGGTACGCCGCCCTCGGCTGGAATCCGCCCGCCGCCCCGGCCCCGCTGCCTCTGGTCGCCGTCAATGACCCCGGTGTCATCACCGCCGTGCGCTTGCCGCCGACCACACCCCGGCCACCGCCGTCGAGGCCGGCTGTCCCGCGGTCGTCCTCGACGACGGTGGCCGGACTGGGCGTCGCGCTGCTCAGGCCGACACTCCGAAGGCCGAACCTGGTCGGCGGCCTGTCCGCGGTCGCTCCGGTACGGCTCAGCGCGAGCGCCCGGCGTGGCGCCGATCCCTCACTTGCCGGCGCCGCCGTCGAGGCGGTCCGGCGCTGTTCGTCGCCTGCGCGACCGACTGTTTGCCTGGCCGCACGGGCGGGCCTGGCGGGCCTTCACGCGTGGTGAGACGTTCTGGTGCGGGTGCAAGGCGCCCACTTGACGGGACTCGGCCGCGCCCTGACACTCCAATACGGGAACCATAGTGGATCGGTAGGGAAAGATGGACTGTCCAGTGCTGGGCCTCGGCCGTCGAGCCGTCCGCATCTCCGTCCGTCCACTGCTGCTGCTGCTGACGTCCCGCCGCCACATCGACCTGCTGCGCGTCTGCAGTGCGGCGAGTTCCCTGCGCAGTGAATGCTTTACGCCCATCAGCGTCTGATCCCACGCCAGCACCGCATCCCGGCCGTGCCGAAGCCGCCGCGAGCCGTCACTCCCGTATGCCTGTATGCCTGCGACCCAGCACCCCAGGGAGACGCATGTCCGCCACATCCCCGACAGCCGTGCCGTCCTTCCGGAGCAGGATCGGCCATGACGCGCGCAGCGGCTACTACGCCGCGCCGCAGCGGTACCGACTGCACCTCTCGCTGTCCTGTCCGCACTGCCTGCAGATCGCCGTCACGCACAGCCTGCTCGGCCTCGACGACATCCTCCCGGTGACGCTGCTGCCCGCCCTGCCCGACACCTCGGACGGCGGACACCTGGCACTGCGCCCGTTGTACGAAGCCAGTTCGCACCAGCACCCCGGACCGGCCGTGGCACCGGTCCTCAGCGACAACTGGACCGGAACGATCGTCAGCACCCACACCCCCGACATCCTGCGGGACCTGGCCCGGCGGTTCGGCGGACACGGCCCCGATCTCCACCCCCGCGGTGCCGAGAAGGCCATCGAGACCGTTGGCCGACTCTGCGAGCAGGGCATCACCTGGGCCGCCCAGCGCGCGGGGCAGTCCGACGGCGACCCGGCGGCACGCGACACCGCACTGGCCACCCTGCTGCGCACGCTGGATGTGCTGGAGTGGAGGCTCGCCTCCCAGGAGCACGTGCTGGGCGGCGAACTCACCCTCGGCGACGTCCAGTTGTGGGTGACGCTCGTGCAGCTGGACACGGTGCACCGCCACCACCTGGACGCCGCCGCGGTGCACCGCGTCACCGAGCACCCCCGCGTGTGGGCGTACGCACGGCGGCTGGCGGCACACCCCGCCTTCGGCTCCCACCTCGACCTGGACGGCATCGCCCGGCGGCACCACGCCCACTGCCGGGGCACGGAGGCCGCCGGTGCGGCGGTACAGATCGTGGACTGGATGGCGTACGCACCGCGCAAGGAGCCGGAGGGCGTGCGACAGCCCGGCTGACCGGATACGCACAGTGGGAGAGCCCGGGGGGCCGCGGTCCGATAGCCGAGGCGCTGAACCGAAACCCCTGCAGGACCGGAGAGGCGGGGGTGGCGGACACGCCGTCGGTTGATGAGGCGGCGAGCAGCTGACGCAGGCGCTCGGCTGGGGTTTCCAGTCGAGCGTTTTGCGTCTGTGTCTTGGTTCGGCAGGCCGTCCGGGCTGCGCGCTGATCTTGTGCCTATGGACGGCTGCCCCGCCGAGACCGGGCTGTTCATCCGCCAGACGAGCGGAACGACATCACGAGCTCAAACCCAGTAACCGGCGACCAGTGGTTGACCTCCACGCTGCGGGTTTGGAGACCGCGCTGTCCGTCGGGGGGCGTCTTGTAGGCGCCATTGCCCACGCTGATCCACCGTCCGCGCGGGGCGGCACGGAGAGTGATGCGGCCCCCGAAACACGCCTCAGCACCTCTGAGCAAGCGTCAGGAAAGTCAGCAAACGGTCAGCCCGAGGCCGCAGCTGCCGGACAGTTCGGCGATGTCGCCGCGTTTCATGACTCCGCCAGCAGTCCACGCAGGCGGGTGCCCGTCAGTCGCCCGGCCAGCGACTCCGCACGCCTGCGCACGGCCGGCATGACGAGCAGCACGGTCAGGACACCGACCACGACTCCTGCCGCCACGTCATGGGGGTAGTGTGCGCCGACCCAGACCCGCGAGGCCACCATCGCGCCGGCGGCGACGACGGCGACCGAGCCCAGCCGCCGGGAGACGAACAGCAGGGCGATGGCCGCGGCGGCGGCGATGGCCGCGTGGTTGCTGGGAAAGGACCAGTCGCCTCGTGCCGGACACGCCTCCAGCGTGACCACCCGCAGGCTCTGGCAGGGCCGGTCCTCGCGCACCAGCAGCTTCAGTGCCGCGTCCACTCCGTAGGCCACGATCACGACGAGCGGCACGGCGAGCGCCGTCACCGAGGCGGTGGCGCCGGCCCGGCGGGCTCGCCACCAGCCGACGACCATGAGTACCGCGAACAGGGCCAGACCGTACGTCGACCACACCGACACGGTGTCGTTCAGCCAGGCAGGAGCGCGCCGGGCGAGATCCACCACATCCGTGTAGGCCGCGCCGTCGACCGACGAGCCGTCGAGGGCGAGGATCATCCCCGGGCCTCCTTCGCCTTCGATTCCCGCCGCGAGCGCAACATCTCGGAGACGAGCGGGATCAGTGACAGGGCCACGATCACCGCGACCATCGGCAGCAGATACCGGTCCACGTTCGGTACGGAGGAGCCCAGCGCGTAACCCGCGAGTGTGAGACCGAGGCTCCACCCCAGCCCGCCGATCACCTGCCAGACGGTGAACGTCCGCACCGGCACCTGCAGGGCGCCCGCCATCGGGTTCAGGACCGTACGCACCACCGGAACGAAGCGGGCCAGCACGATCGCCTTCGCATGCCCATAGCGCTCCAGCAGCTCCTCCGCACGCTTCGCTCCCTCGAGCAGGCGGGCCGAGCGGCTGCGGGCGAGCAGGGCGCCGCCCGCTCTTCGGCCCAGGAGAAATCCGCACTGCGAGCCGGCCAGTGCCCCCACCGCCGCCGCGACAAGGAGCGGGGCGAGCGACAGCTTCAGGCCGCGGTCGGCGCTGCCGGTGCACAGCAGACCGGCGGTGAACAGCAGCGAGTCGCCCGGCAGGAAGAAGCCGATCAGCAGCCCGGTCTCGGCGAACAGCACCACACACACGCCCAGCACGCCGAAGGCGGACAGCAACGACCGCGCATCCAGCACATTGACGGCGAGCTGCGACGGCAGGTGCGTTGCTGTGGTCAACGTCGGGAGCCCTTTCATCGTTCTTCCTGACAGTCGGGTGCGGCGGAAGAAACAGCACCCGACAAGTGACTACAATGATGTAGACGGTCTACTCACTGTAGACGACAGCGGAGTGAGGAACGTTCCCATGACCGACGGACGGGACGTGAGGCGGCCGGCCGGTGAGCTGGAAGCGGCCGTCATGGTGGCGCTGTGGGCTGCTGGGATCCCGCTTACGCCCGGTCGGGTTCAGAACGAACTCGGCTCCGGCTTGGCCCGGACAACGGTGGCGACGATACCGACCCGTCCGCACGGAAGGGCGTGGGCAGTCGCGAACGGCAGGGGCGCGGCTACGCCTACGTTCCCGTGCAGGACGCTCAGGGTCTGACCGCCAGGCGCATGCACACCGAACTCGACCGGGACGCCGACCGGGAGACGGTCCTGGCCCGCTTCGTCGCCCAGCTCGGCCCCGGCGACGAACAGGTCCTGCGTCAGCTCCTGGACGGTGACGATCCATGACGGCTCTGCTGTTCGTACCGATGATTCTGCTCTTCCTCACGTCGAGGCCGGCCCGCGACCGCTCGACCGTCTCGCCCCCGCCGCCGCGCTGTGGGTCCTCACCGCATCGGATCTCGCGCTGGCGGGAGTCTGCGTCGCCGTCCTCGGCGCCCTCATCCTGACCAGGTTGCTCAGGCTTCCCCATCGGCAACTCCGCCGCCCAGGGCGAGCTCTCCCTCGCCCTCCTGTTGATCATCGGGTTCGGCCTGCACAACGCCACCGAGGGCTTCGGCATCGTCGCCCCCCTGACCGCCGAGGGTGAACGCCCCTCCTGGCTCACCCTGCTGTGGCTCGGCCTGACCGGAGGCGGCCCCACGTTCCTCGGCACGCTCGTGGGCCAGCACCTGGTCAACGACACTCTGTCGATCGCCTTCCTCGGCCTCGCCGCCGGTTCGATCCTCTACGTGGTCATCGAGCTGCTGGCCGTCGCCCGCAGGAACGGGCTGAAGACCCTCACGACCTGGTGCATCCTGCTGGGCCCCCTGCTCGGTTTCGCCACCGACGCCGTCGTCACGGCGGCCGGTGCCTGAACGCCCGGCGACACTTCCGCGCCGGCGAACACGAGCCTCTGTTGCCCCGGCTGCTCCACCTGCAGCGTCGCAAGACGCGAGTCGAGCCCGGGTTCCTGGTCGGCCGACCCGGCACGGGCGAGGTGGGGTGGGCCCGCGCGGCTGACGGGGTGTTTCCGGGTGCGGGTGACTTGTGCGGGCCGGAGCCGGATGCGGGCGTCGAGGCCGCCGTGGGGTGCGGCGTCGAGTGTGACGTCGCCACCGCTGGCCTGGGTGAGTCGCTGGACCATGGACAGGCCGAGGCCGGTGCCGTCGTGGTGTGCGTCTGGGGCACGCCAGAACCGGTCGAAGGCGCGTTGCCGTTCGGTTTCGGTCATGCCAGGGCCTTGATCGACCACGTGCAGTTCGGCCATGGGTGGGGTACGGCCGTTGTCGGTGGGTGCCGGAGTGGTTGCGAGGGTGATGGTGGTGCCGGGAGGGGACACCCGCAGTGCGTTGGAGAGCAGGTTGTCGATGATCTGCTCGAGTGCTCCCGGGACTGCCCACACCGGTCCGGCCCTGGTTCCGGCCACCGCGATGTCGACCCGCTGTTCACCGGCGAACGCGGTCCAGATGGCCGCGCGGTCGGTCACGACGGCGTCGAGGTCGACGACCTCCGGTGTGGTCGCCGAGTTCTCCAGCCGGGCCAGGGCGAGCAGCCCCTGCACCATGCGGCTGAGCCGTCCCACTTCGCCGATCGCTTCGCCCAGGCTGTGCTGGGCGCAGGGGGCGAGATGGGGCTCGAAGTTCTCAAGGCGCAGGCGCAGCGAGGTCAGCGGGGTCTTCAGCTGGTGTGACGCCTCGGAGGCGAAGGCTTCCTGGGCGCGGAGCAGGTGCTGGAGCCGGCTTGCCGTGCAGGTGAAGGAGGTGGCCAGTTGTCGCAGTTCCGGCGGCCCGCGGTCGGTGGCGGGAGGGTCGGTGAGGCGGCCGTCGGCGAGTTGCCTGGTGGCGTGATCCAGGGCCCGGAGGGGACGGGTGACCCAGCGGGCCAGTGCGAAGCCGATGAGAGCGACCACGGCCAGCACGCCCAGCCCGACGAGGGCGAGCGCGATCCAGGTGGCGTGGACTTTCTGAGCAAGTGGGTCAAGGGAGTACAGAGTCCGTACGACGCAGGGCACTGTGTCGCTGGAGGTGCCTGGCACGGTGGCGAACAGGACTTTGCCGCCCGGGGCGAGGTCGTGGCTGATGCCGGTGGCGGGCCGGTCGCTCAGGGCGGCGGCGATGTCCGGTTGGGAAGAGAAATTCCTCCCTACGGTGGTGGCGGTTGTGGTGTCGGTGAGGACGATGCCCCTCCGGTCGGTGACGACCACGCCGCTGCCGGTGCGTCGAGCGTAGCTGCGGGCGAGTTGGGGCAGGTCGGAGGCCAGTCCGTGCTCGAGTTTCTCCTCGCACACCGCGGCGAGGGTTACCGCGCCCAGTTCCGCGGTGTGGGAGAAGCGGTTCAGCTCGCTGCGGGCGTAGACGAAACCGAACGGCACTTCGAGGGCGAGGAGGACGAGCGCCATGAGGGTGAGGTAGCTGAGCAGGAGGCGGCGGGTCATCGAGTACCTGTGCGGGGCTGTTCGGGCGGTACCTGGGAGGGGGCGCCGGCCCTTTCCGGCGGCGGTACGAGACGGAAGCCGATGCCGCGGATGTTCTCGATCCAGGAGGGATCACCGAGTTTGCGGCGCAGGGCGGAGATGTGGACGTCAAGCGTCTTGGTCGGGCCGAAGTAGTGCGGCTCCCAGGCGGTGTCGAGGATCTGCTGGCGGGAGAAGACGGCTCCGGGATCCTCGGCGAGGCAGACGAGGAGGTCGAACTCCCTGGGAGCCAGGGCGATGGGCGACCGGTGCAGGTGCACTTGACGGGTGCGGCGGTCGATGGTCAGGGGCCCGATTCGCCGGGCGCCCGGTACACCGTCCCGGTCCGGGCCGCCGGGCTCCGTCAGGGGACCTCCCGGGTCGATGGATGGAGCGCCGGTCCGGCGCGTGACGGCGCGGATACGGGCCACCAGTTCCCGGGTTCCGAACGGCTTGGACAGATAGTCGTCCGCGCCCAGTTCCAGGCCGAGCACGCGATCGACTTCGGAGTCCCGGGCAGTGATCATGATGATCGGGACGGCGGAACGGGCCCGCAGTTCCCGGCAGACGTCGATGCCGTCCATGTCGGGCAGTCCCAGGTCGAGCAGCACCATCTCCGGTTCCCCGGCGGACAGGCCGTCGGCACCCGTCCGCGCATGTTCCACGGTGAACCCGAAGCGGCACAGCCCTTCCATCAACGGTGCGGCCACCCGGTCGTCGTCCTCGATCAGCAACACGTGCATACCGTCAGGCTCACAAACGGCATGCGCATCGTGCGGGGAAATCGCCGGTGCATTCCCCCGTGCAGGTGAACCTGTCCGAGGCGGTCCTGTGGCGTCGGGGCAGGTGAGGTCCCCGATGGGCTCGTTGGAATTCCACCGGATGGCGCAGTCGCGGGCCAGGAGTGTGCGCGGACATCCAGTGTGTCGACAGCGGATGGACAGGAAACAGTTAAGAACCCCGGATGTCGGTCGCGTCGAATGGAGTGTGACCAAGAGCTGCTGGCCGGCAGGGTGCCGCTCGCTTACCGGGCTTGACCTCATGGAACAGTCGCGCTGCTCCACTGTCTGTTCTTTGCTGCGGAGTGACGGTTGCCTTAAGCCGAACGTGGGACGGGAAAGTTCCGGAGTTCAGGCGGTTCTCCCGGCCGGAACCCTTCCTCGCGGCGCTCCGCTGTATGTGCGTTGGAAATTCGCTTACACGCTTCCCCGTAGTGTCGATGTGCGGGCGGGCCACAGGCGCGCCGAGCCAAATACCCCCCACACAATTTCTGGAAACATGCATGTCAAACACAGACTCAGACGCAGTCGAATCGGCCGTCTCCTTCCGCTCTTCCGGGACGGTGATGACGTCTCAGACCGCAGTCGAAGAGCTGCGCCTGGTTCGCCCGGATCTGGTGGAGCCGTTCACGCAGGCGCTCCCGGCCGCGCGTGCCACCGTTCTCGGCCGGTTGTGGGGCGCTCTCGCCCGGGAGCCGGTTCCCGGAGTGACCGGCCGACGGCGGGAGGCGGAGGCACTGGTGGTCACTCTGGACAGCGGAGGCCGTCTCGCCGCCCCCGACGCGTGTGCCCAGCGGTTCGCCCGGATTCCCGAGGACTTCACCGTCATGGGGCCCGAAGGGCCGCTGCGCGGCCCGGCAGAGCTGCTGGCCCAACTGAAGTCCCGAACCTCCGCGGCGAGCCGGCTCGCCGCGGAGCTCGACAACAGTGTCGTCAACCTTGCCCTGGCCCGTGCCGCGAACGCCGGAGGACCCCCTCCGCTGAGCGATTCGGCCGACGCGGAGCAGGCGGTGATCGACGGCCACCCCCAGCACCCGTGCTGCCGCACCCGCACCGGCATGTCCGTCGCCGAGGTACTCGCGTACGCGCCCGAACACCATCCGGTGATCCAGCTGGCGCTGCTCGCCGTCCCGGCCGACCGCCTGCAGAAAGCCGGTACATGGCCCGCGGAACTGCGTGACGGGGACACGTTCCTGGTCCCGGTACATCCCTGGCAGCGGGACCACGCGCTGGTACGTCACCGCGACCTCACCCTGACGCGGCGCACACTCCCGGCCCGGCCGCTGCTCTCGCTGCGCACACTGGCGCCGTTGGCCGGTCTCGCGGGCTGCCACATCAAGACCGCACTCGACGTACAGGTCACCAACTACCGCCGCACCATCTCACCGGTCGAGGTCGCCGACGGCCCGCCCCTGTCGGAGCTGGTCTCCGCGGTCGTCGACAAGGCCGGGTTCGGCAAAAGCCTGCGAGTCCTGCGCGAGCTGGGCGGCGGCGCGGTACGGGTGGGCGGCCAGGCGTCCGCGAGCCTGGCCGCGATGGTCAGAGAGTCCACCGAGTGCCACCTCCACGACGGCGAGATCGCCGTTCCGCTGACCGCGGTGCACGCCACCGGCGCCGCCGTCGTGGCAGGTGATCCCGTGCGCTGGCTGGCGGACTTCGCCGCGCTCGTGCTGCCTCCCGCGCTGACACTGCTGTCCATGGGGGTGGCCCTGGAGGCCCACGGCCAGAACACCCTGGTAGTACTACGAAACGGTCGGCCGGTGCGGGTGCTGTACCGGGATCTGGACGGGGTACGGATCAGTCCCCGCCGACTGGCCGCCTGCGGGTTCACGCTACCGCCGCTGGAAGGCACCCGCGCAGGCGACGACCTGGACGCGCTGCGCACCAAACTGTTCGGCGCCCTGCTCAGCGGGGTCTTCGGCGAACTGGTCGACGTCCTCGCCCGCAGAGGGGCCGCTGATCCCGGGACGCTGTGGGAGACGGTGGCGGAGGCCGGCCGCCGCGTGTACGACGATCTGCCCGACGACGGGGACGCGGCAGCTTTCTTCGGCGACACGCTGCCACTGAAGGCCACCATCGCCATGCGCCTGGCCGAGGACACCGGCACGGCGCAGTGGACTCCCGTCCCCAATCCTCTCGCGCAGTACCGCTGACCCCCGCAGCCCCGGGTGCGGCCACGGCGACCGGTCCCACCGGTCCTTCCATGGCCGCACGACGGCCGGCCGAGGACCGACACATGACTTCGGACGTACTGGAGCCACCGCATGACCACCTCCACCACTGCCCCCAACGACGCAGCCACGACCCTCTCCGCCGCCACCGCAACCGACAGCTCCGCGCAGACGGCCGACATCGTCACCGCTCACACACTGCTCAACTGCCTGATCCGCGAGGTCTCCGCGCCTGAGCACCAGGTGACCGTGGACCAGGACCACCTCTTGCTGCGCCTGCCCCGACGTGGCCTGCTGTTGCGCACCCGACTGCGCAGGGTCTCGCTGATCGGCGCCCACCGTTTCCAGGGCCCGGCCGAGCGGCTCGACAGCGACGGCTGGGTCACCATCGGCTGGCAGGAAATGGCCGGCTATGTCCAGAACGAACTGGAGCAGCGCACCGGTACGACCAACGACGAATTCCTGGACCAGGTCCGCGACAGCCGCGAGACCATTCGCACCGCCCTGGAGCACCGGGCCGACGCGACGCCGCACACCGACCTCTACCTCGCTTCGGAACAGGCCCTCGTATTCGGCCACCGCTTCCACCCCACACCCAAAGCCCGCACCGGGGACCCAGCGGACTGGCTGGCCTACGGGCCGGAAACCGGCGCCTGCTTCCGGCTTCGCCATCTGGTCGTGCACCGCCACCTGGTGCGGGAGGAGGGCGACCTGAGGGATCTCGACGCGCTGTGCCCGGGGACGGACCCGGACTTCGTGACGCTGCCGATGCACCCCTGGCAGTTCCGGCTCCTGAGTGACCACCCCCGGCTGCGTGCGGCGATGGATACCGGTGAAGTCGTGGACACCGGCCTGGGCGGGCCGGAGTGGGTGCCCACCGCATCCGTGCGCACCCTGTACCAGCCGGACGCGGACACCTTCCTGAAGTTCAGCCTGAACGTCCGCCTCACCAACTGCGTACGCAAACACGCCCGTTACGAACTGTCCGGTGCCGTCGCCCTGAACCAGCTCATCCAGCCCGCCATGGCTCGGCTCGCCGACCGTTTTCCCGGCTGCGCGCTGCTCGCCGAGCCGGGTTATCGCACACTCGCCGCCGACGACGACACTGCCCTGCTGGAGGGTTTCGGCGTCATCGTCCGCTCCGGCCTGCGCCCTCACCTGCGTCCCGGCGTCACACCCCTGCTCGCCGCCGCGGTCGCGGACGAGTACCCCACCAGCGCAGCCCACGTCTCCCACCTGCTCGCCCGTGGCGACGGAGACGTCCTGACCTGGTGGGACGCGTATCTGCGGCTGCTGCTGCCGCCGGTCCTGGCCGCCTACTTCGAACACGGCGTCGTCCTGGAACCCCACCTGCAGAACGTCATCGTCGGCGTGAACGCCGATGGCATGCCCGCCCAGATGCTGTTCCGCGACCTGGAGGGCACCAAACTCCTGCCCCGCCACCACCGGCGCGCCCTCGCCACTCTGCCCGAAGACGTCAGCGGGCCCCTCGCCTACGACGCCGAACGCGGCTGGAACCGGGTCGCGTACTGCCTGCTGGTCAACCACGTCGCCGAAATGCTCGGCTCCCTCGCCGACCTCCAGCCGGCACTGGAGCCGGCCCTGTGGGGCCTGGTCCGTGACCACCTCGACACCTACGCCCGCACTGCCGATGAACCGCCACGGCTGCGCGCCCTGCTCTACGGGGTGCCGCTGCCGGCCAAGGCCAACCTCCTTCTGCGCTGGGCCCGCCAGGCGGACCGGCACGCCACCTACGTTCCTTTGACCAGTCCGCTCGGCGCGGACTTCCCCCGCGAGGTCGCCCTGTGAGAGCCGCCGTGCTGCACCACGTCCACCAACTGGCCGACGATGACCTGCCCGCCTACGTTTACGACCTGCCTGGCCTGCGCGAACACACCCGCACCATCCGGGTCGCGCTGCCGCAGCGCGTCCAGTTGCTGTATGCCGCGAAGGCCAACTCCGACCCCCGCGTGCTGCGGGTCCTGGCCGAGCACGTCGACGGGTTCGAGGTGGCCTCCGGCGGCGAGATCCGCCATGTCCGCGGACTCTTTCCCGGCGCGTCGATCGCCTTCGGCGGCCCTGGCAAGACCCCGGCCGAACTGACCCAGGCCCTGGACGCCGGGGTGGAACGCCTCCACGTCGAAAGCGAACACGAACTGCGCACCCTGACGACCGTGCTGGGCGACCGCATCGCCGACGTCCTCCTGCGCGTCAACGTACCCGTGACGACCCGGCCGGTCGCGCTGGCCATGGGCGGCGGGCCCAGTCCCTTCGGCCTGGACCCCTCCCAGCTGGACCGATGCCTGGACATCATCGCCGCCGACGGGCGTCTCCGGTTGCACGGGCTCCACGCCCACCTGGCCAGCGGCCTCGACGCGCGCGCTCACCTGGCTCTCGTCGACCAGATCATGAGCTGGGCAGACCGCTGGGCGCACCAACGGGGAATCACCCTGACCGAGGTCAACATCGGAGGCGGAATGGGCGTCGACTACGCCGACCCCCGCGACGTCTTCGACTGGCCGGCCTTCGGCATCGGACTGCGGCGGACACTGGAGCGCCACCCCGACCTGACGCTGCGAATCGAACCGGGCCGCTCGGTCACCGCCTACTGCGGCTGGTACGTCACCCAGATCCTGGACATCAAGTTCAGCCGCGGCGAAGCGTTCGCCGTCCTGCGCGGAGGCACACACCACCTGCGCACACCCGCCGCGAAACAGCACGACCAGCCCTTCGAGATCGTCCCCGACGACTCCTGGCACCAGCCATGGACCCGACCCGAGGCCCGCGGTGAGCCGGTGACCCTGGTCGGGCAACTCTGCACGCCCAAGGACGTCCTGGCCCGCCGCGCCATGGTCGACCGGCTGCGGGTGGGCGACCGGATCGCCTTCGCGATGGCGGGCGCCTACGCATGGAACATCTCCCACCACGAGTTCCTCATGCACCCCCACCCGACCTTCCACCACGTCGACGACGCCGACGCTCCCCTCGCGGACACCCATGCCGTCCAGACGGCATGAACACGGATCACCAAGTCGGCGTACGGAGGGGAAGCAAGGCCTCCGGCATGGCGCTCGACACGCTCGCCGTCCGACCTTTCCGCCGCTATCTACTGGGCCAGCTGACCTCCAACATCGGCACCTGGATGCAGCGTGCCGCCCAGGATCTGCTGGTCCTGCACCTCACCGGAAACAGCGGCAGCGCGGTCGGTGTCGTGACCGCGCTGCAGTTCCTGCCCCAGACGCTGTTCGGCCTGACCGGGGGCGTCCTCGCCGACCGGTTCCCCAAGCGTCGGCTGCTGCTGATCACGCAGACCGCCATGGCGGTGCAGTCCCTGCTGCTGGGGCTGCTGACCGTCACCGGGGCGGTGAACCTGTGGCTCGTGTACGCGCTGGCCCTGGCCCTCGGCAGCGCCACCGCCGTGGACAGCCCCGCCCGCAACGCCTTCATCGCCGAACTGGTCAGCCGGGAGCGAGTGCCCGCCGCGGTCGGCCTGAACTCCGCCCAGTTCAACGTCGCCCGCATCATCGGCCCCGCCGCGGCCGGCCTGACCGTCGCAGCCATGGGCATCGGCCCGGTGTTTCTCAGCAACGCCGTCTCCTACCTGGCGGTCCTGTACGGGCTGATCAGCGTTCCCCCCGGCGCCCCGCGCGAGCCCAGCGGTCCTCAGCGCGGCGGTCGACGGCTGACCGAGGCGCTCCGTCACATCACCTCCACCCCGGAACTTCTGCTGCCGATCGCTCTCATCGCCGTCGTCGGCACCTTCGGGTTCAACTTCCAGGTCACCCTCTCCCTCGTAGCCGTCAAGGTCTTCCACTCCGGCGCCACCGCCTTCGGCTGCCTCTCGGCCGCCTACGCCGCAGGCAGCCTCATCGGCGCGGCGCTTGCTGCCCACGGCGGTCAGCCTCCCACCGCACGGCGCCTGGTCACCGCAACCGCGGTCTTCGGAGTGCTGGAAGCGGCGCTGGGCCTGATGCCTGGCTACGGCACTTTCATGGCGCTGCTGATCCCCACCGGCTACGCCGCGGTCACCGTCACCACCACTGCCAACGCACTGACCCAACTGCGCAGCGAGCCGTACCTGCGCGGTCGAGTGCTGTCCGTGTACTTCCTCGTACTCCTCGGCGGCACACCCATCGGCGCCCCCCTTGTCGGCCTGGTCTCCGACGCCTTCGGTACCCGCTCCAGCCTGGTCCTCGGCGGTATCGTCTCGACGGTCTCCGCGCTCGCTCTCTCGGCGTTGATCACCGAGCGCCGACGGCTCGATCGTCCAGGGCAGGCTGCCGGAGCGGTCGGTGCACCGCTTCCCGACGCGCCTCCGGCCGGCACATTCGGCAGGTCTCCCTCGACCGGTAAGGAGCGCTTCGCTCGATGACGTGCCCTTGAGCCGGCGAGGGCACTGCTCCGCTTGGCCCTGCCCCTGCCGAGATGGAGCAGGGGATGTCCGGCAGGACGTTCCTGGGGCGCCCCTCTCGCATCGGCGGCCTTCAGGTGCTGCGGGGCTACGTGATCGGCACGTGACGCCGGCCTCGGACGGGAGTTTCGCTGGGCAAGGTTGTGAGCGAGCTTGTGGACGCCCATGACGATGTGCAGGTGTACGAAGCCGTTATGGACATCGCGCACCAGCAGGACGCTGACCAGGGAGAATGGTGAACTCTCGCCGGAGTGCCTAGGGTCGGCGCGTGGCTTTTATCGTAGTGTGCGAAGATGACGCGGCGGTCCGCGACGTACTGAAGCGCGCTCTCGAGCACGACGGCCACAGGGTCGCAGTCGCTGCGACGGCGGACAGCCTGCTGCGGAACCTTGATCCGGTCCCTCACCTGGTCGTCCTGGATCTGGGACTCCCGGACGCCGACGGCCGCGATGTCTGCTTGGCGCTGCGGGCACGTGGCGTTGATGCCCCGGTCCTGATGCTCACCGCTCTGGATGGCATGCATCACAAGGTGGGCGGCTTCGAGGCGGGAGCCGACGACTACATGACGAAACCGTTCGACATCCCGGAGTTGCTGGTGAGGGTCCGCGCCCTGCTACGCAGAACAACCGCGACGACCCCACCGAGGGGCGTCGTTCTCGATCCGGCGAAACACGTGGTGATCCACGGTGCGGCAAGCGAGAGCCTGACGCCGACCGAGTTCCGGTTGTTGGGCAGGCTTATCGCTTCGCAGGGCGACGCTGTACGCCGCCACGCCCTCGTCGCCGCGGGCTGGCCGCACGGCGCGCAGGTCAGCGACAACACCCTCGACTCCTTCGTTCGCCGGCTACGGACCAAACTCGGTGCGCTGGGCGTGGCCGATCGCCTGGCGACGGTCCGTGGGGTGGGCTATCGATGGGAGTGACGGGCTTCCGTGGGAGGGTCGTCGCGCTTGCTGTACTGATTGCGACAGCGGTGGCCGCAGTGCTGGTGGTGGTCTCGCACGTGTTGCTGAGCCGGGTGACCGACGCCGACGCGAACGCTCTGGCGCATACGCGAGCAGAGGCGGTGGCGGGGAACGTAACCGTACGTCGCGGCCACGTCGTGCTGATCGAGAGCGGCAATGAAGCGCTGGACACGGTCTCGTGGGTGTACGCCGATGGGCAGCTCATTGACGGGATCGTGCCGGGCAGCGTCCTTGACCGCGTCGAGTCGCTTGCCGCTTCCGGGCAGTCCCGGACCACCACGGTCGGCAGATACCTTCTGTATGCCCAGCCGATCCGGGTCGAAGGCCACCGCGTCACGGCGGTCGTGAGGGTGGATCTGACGCCGTACGAGACGTCGGAGCAGCGCAGCCTGGCGATGTCGCTCATCTTGGGTGGCATCACGATCCTGCTCGCAGGCGTCGTCGGATACGTCGTGGTGGGTCGTGCGTTGCGGGTGGTTCACGAAATGGCCGCTCTTGCCGACGACTGGGGCGATCACGAACCCGGGCGCCGGTTCGACCTCGGCGTTCCTCGCGATGAGTTCGGGGAGCTCGGGCGAACTCTCGATCGCCTGCTCGACCGCGTGGACAACGCGCTCGCGGACGAGCGCCGGCTCACCGATGAGATCGCCCACGAGTTGCGGACGCCCTTGACGGCCCTGCGGGGCGAGGCACAGTTGGCGCAGCTCTCCGGTCACCATGTGGCACCGGAGTCCGTTCTGACCGAGGTCGACCGCCTGAACACGGCGATCACGACGATTCTGAGCGCCGCCCGGACACGGATCGACGGCGGTAACCGCTGCGATCTCAGGGCGGCGGCGCGACAGGCGATCGCCGGTCGCTCCATCGAACTCGCCATCCCGACCGACGTCGACGTCGCCGTGGCGACCGAGCTCGTCGTGGCTGTGTTGTCACCCCTGCTGGAGAACGGCCTGCGACATGCGAGCTCGCGGGTTTGGATCACAGCGCGCATCCAGCCCCAGGACGTCGTGATCGATGTCCTCGACGATGGCCCGGGGTTCGATCCGGCGGAGGTTGACCGGGTCTTCGAAGCCGGCGTGACCAGCGGCAACGGGAACGGGTTGGGGCTGGCCGTGGTAAGGCGTCTCGCCGCGTCCGCGGGAGTGGCAGTCCGTGCGATCGCGGATGATCACGGTCGCGTCGAGGTGACCTTCCCCACGCCAGAGGCGATTGCATAGTCAGGTTGTGTGCAGGTTGGCCGAGTAAACCTCCCTGCATGACAACGACAAGCGAAGCCAGCACGCGCCGCCGTGGGCGGCTGATGCTGAACAAGGTTCCCGAGGTCACCGTCTGGTTCTGGGTGATCAAGATCTTGTGCACGACCGTCGGTGAGAGTTTCGCCGACTGGATCAACATGAAGCTGGGCGTCGGCCTGGTGAACACGGCCTGGATCTTCACCGCGGTGTTCGTGGTGGTTCTGGGCGTCCAGCTGCGGCTGAAGCGGTACGTCCCGTTCCCGTACTGGCTGACCGTGGTCGTTGTCAGTGTCACGGGCACCCTGTACACCGACATCCTGACCGACCAGCTCAACGTGCCGCTGTGGATCAGCTCCGCCGTGTTCTCGGTCCTGCTCGCCGTGGTCTTCGGCGTGTGGTGGCTGCGCGAGCGCACCCTCTCGATCCACTCCGTCACGACGCTGCCGCGTGAATCGTTCTACTGGCTCGCCGTTCTCGTCACCTTCGCGCTCGGCACCGCGACCGGCGACTGGACCCTCGAGCTCACCGGCTGGAGCCCGGGAGCCTCGGTCCTGCTGCCGCTCGGCCTCATCGCGGCGATCACGCTGCTGTGGAAGTTCGGCGCGAACCCGGTGCTGTCCTTCTGGCTCGCCTACATTCTGACCCGCCCGCTGGGCGCCAACATCGGCGACTGGCTCGCCTCCCCCAAGGTCGCTCAGCCGGGCGAGCCGACCGGCCTCGCGCTGGGTACCTTCACCACCAGCCTGATCTTCCTCGGCCTGATCCTGGCGACTGTCCTTTACCTGACCGTGACACGCTCCGACGTGACCGAGACCTACGAGGCCACGCACACCCCGCAGACCACCGTCGACCCGCACAGGGAGCGCATCGCGCTGGCGGGCTTCGGCCTCCTCGCCGTCGCCACCGGGGGCCTGCTGGTCTGGGCGCACAGCCAGCCGCACGTCGGGCCGGCACCGGAGACCGACGCCACCACCACCGTTCACCTCGCCCCTGGCCAGGCCGTGAAGAAGTTCCCGTCCACGAAGGTCAAGGCACTGAGGGCACTCGCATCGACCTCGCTCAAGGACGCACGGTCGGGGAACGCGACCGGGGCCCACGCCGCTGCCCAGTCGCTGCGAGACCTCTGGGACGCCGACCAAGCCTCTCTGCAGCCGTTGGACAACACCGGCTGGACGTTCCTCGACGCCCAGATGGACCAGGTCCTCAAGACCTTCGGCATCGACCACCCGAACCCGCCGATGTCGCCGGCACACCAGGAAGCGGAACTCAAGACCCTCCTCACAGATATGCGCTGACGGACCTGATCGGCGGCGACCCCTTGGGGCCGCCGCCGATCACGCTCTCGCTGCTCGGGCGAGGAGGCGGATGCCGCACGGCGGTCAGGCTGTGTTCAGGTAGTCCGTGGCACGGTCGGGCCTCATGGCATACGAGACACCAGAAACCACGGCGGCCTCATCGGCCGATGCCGAGGCGTCCCTCGGGCCGCCGGTTGCGCCGGAACAAGGTGCCTGAGGCCACCGCCTACTTCTGGATCATCAAGGTGCTGTGCACGTCAGGTGCACGTCACAGCGCCGCGCGCTCCTTCAGAGGCTCCCACCAGTCGCGGTTGCCCCGGTACCGGGTGACGTCCAGGCGAGGCCGGTGGTGAAGTCCTTGCGAAGGCGGCGGCGCTCGCCGACGCGGAGGCACAGGGCCTGCTCCCGGCGTATGAGGACTGCGTCGCCTACCGGCGGACTCTCCACGGCGACTGACAATGGCTCAGGTCCATGACAGGCTCATCCACGGAAACGCGGGGCCCGGATCTTTGCCCATTAGCGTCTCTTGGTGAACGCGGAAGGGGCCGCAGCCCTCCTGTATGTCGGAAGGACCACGGGCAAGGAAACCAAGGACTGAGTGGCATGGGCTTGACCAGCGAGACGACCGTGTACGTGATGGCGGTCCTGGCCGCTGTTTGTGTGGCGCTGCTGGTCTGGCTGTGGCCACGGCTTGCCAGGCAGGGCCTGTGGCAGGTACTCGGACGGCTGGCGGCCGTTGGCGTGACCCAGGTGACGATCATCGCGGCTTTGGCGTGCTGGCTGAACTCGTCGTACCAGTTCTTCGGATCGTGGGGCGAACTTTTCGGCAACGTCGACACCGCTCCCGTCGGCGTCACGCAGGCGTCCGCCCACAACGGCGGCGGGACGGTGACCGGCGTTTCGGTGAAGGGGGCCCTGGTACAGCCCGCCGGCGATGAGCAGTTGAGCCGGGTCGGCGGACTGCCCACCGGACCCGCAGCGGTGAACGGGCGGGTCGAGTCCGTGAAGGTCATCGGTCGCCGCACGGGCGTGGTCGACCCGGCCTTCGTCTACCTGCCGCCGCAGTACTTCCAGAAGGCGTACCACAGGCAGCGCTTCCCCGTGATCGTCGCGCTCAGCGGCTACCCGGGCAGCATCTTCAACCTCGCGCAGTACCTGCGGGTGTCACAGACCGCCGGAGAGCTGCAGAAGGGCGGTCAGATGCAACCCACCATCATGGTGATGATCCGGCCGACGATCGCTCCGCCCCGCGACACCGAGTGCGTGAACGTCCCGGGCGGACCGCAGACCGAGACCTTCCTGGCCAAGGACCTCCCGGACGCCCTGAAGTCCGCCTACAGGGTGGGCCACGACGCCAGTTCCTGGGGCGTCATGGGCTACTCCTCCGGCGCCAGCTGCGCACTCCAGCTGACGATGCGCAACCCGCACGTGTACACGACGGCAGGCGCCCTTTCGCCCGACTACAAGGTCAAGGACGACCCCACGACCGGCAACCTCTTCGGCAGCGGGCTGGGCCGTGTCAACCGGATCAACAGGCACGACCTGATGTGGCGGCTCAAGCACCTTCCCGCGCCCCAGGTCTCCGTCCTGGTCGCCGACAGCAAGCACGGCGAGCGGGGTTACCCCCAGACACTGGCCTTCATCAAGGCCGTCAAGGCACCCATGCGCGTTGCGTCGATCCTGCCCGACAACGGCAGCCACAACTTCCCGACTTGGGTACGGGAGATGCCGGCCACCCTGAAGTGGATGAACCAGCAGCTGACCTTTCCCCAGGACGTCGTACCCCGGCACCACCACAAACCGAGCCGCACCACCGTCCGTGCCTCGGGCGCCGAGCCCTCGGGGACCGCCACCAAGCACAGGTGACGGAAGGCCGCCACCGCTTCGGTACATGGATGTCCGTACTGCTCAGCGGAACCTGGATCGCCAGGAAGGCAGTCACCCGCGTCTGCTTCGATGTGAGTCTCGCAACCAGCGGGGATTGCGGAAAGTGGCCCACACCCCACCTTCCGGCCGGATGCCGATCACGAAACCTGTGGGGTTGTCGGCCGCAGGGAAGGTTAATGATCTGCTGCCCGGAGGTAAGACTGCGGTGTGGAGTGGGGGCGGATATCGGCTCGGCGTATTCCCTGCAGCGTTCGGCAAGTATCGTTCCGGAAATGGAGCGGTACTGGTTATGGGAGGTGGCCGAGCTGTGTTGGAACGAATCGGTGCCTCGTACCAAGAGTCGTTGCGACTGGACAGGATTGTGTCCCCGGATCAGCACTCGACGGCTGAAATGGTACTCGTGGACTCGCGGCACGCTGAAATCGGGCGGCTCCGTTTCCGTATGTGCGATGCCTGCCGTACAGGGCTGATCCTGGACGTCTGGATTCTTGATGGATGGCAGCGACAGGGGCTGGGGCGGGAACTTGTCCACACCCTCGTCGCATATCACTCCGGTGTTCGGTGGAGTACTACCCGGCAAACCCTGCATGGACGGCCCTTCTTCTCGGCGATGACTGAGGAGACGTTGGTCCCCTTCCCTCGGTGTGGCGCGTTGTGCGCCCATCTGGAAGGACGGTTCACGCGCGCTTGGCGCCGCCTGACCAGCCGACGCAGGTCCCCTTCCGCCGACACTGCGACCTACTGATCACCACTTGCCGTGATTGGGTGATTCTCCCGCATGCCAGTCACCGGCGGCATGGAAGTGACCGGGCCCATCACGGCACCGTGTGTGGCCCGCTAGGACACCGCGGGGGAGTCCGGCCGCGGCCTTGCGACAACCCGGTTGGCGGCCGTCTTCTGCAATAGCCCGTAGGCGAGTACAGGCAGCAGTGGGTGGGGTTTGTCAGGCAGTGAGGCCGTGATCAGCACCGCGCTCGCACTGCTTGTTCATGCCGCGGGCCAGGGTCAGTGACGAGGCCACCTGCCCACGTCAGGGCGGCGACACCGGCGAAGCGGACCACCACCGCCGACGCGGGCCGGGCCTCGAGTTGGGAGCGCCGGACCGCGTACTGGCCGATCAGCAGGAACGGGGCGAAGAACCAGGCGAGTTGCCGCCGGACAACCGGTGCGGGTAGCGGTCCTCGAACCCGGCCAGTCCCACCCGGCGCAGCCAGTCGCGCGCCTCCTCGATCTTGAGCCCGGATCGCACGACCTACCCGAAGTCCCGCAGCCATGTCACGGGTATCCGTCCGCCTGGCCGGAACGCCCTGCCAGGTCGCGTCGGCCTGCAGCCGCTGGACGGGGTGCTGCCCCTGTGGACACTGCTGAGCGTCCGCCGTCTGTCCTCCGGCCGGAGCGCGGGCCATCGCTGTTGGTTCCGGTCCGGCCGGAGCGCGGCGATTGCCCCCGCCCAGGCCGGAGGACGGGCAGACCGCCACCCGTCCCCCGGACCGGGCCAGGGGAGCAGGGGGCACGGGGGCTCCCGAGTCTCTTACCGCTTGTCGCCGTCCCCGTGTCCGTCGGGGTGCAGGACCACCTTGGTCCAGCCCTCGTCACGGGCGTCGAAGTGCTCGTAGGCGTTGGGGGCCTCGTCCAGGCTGAGCTCGTGGGAGACGACGAAGCTCGGCTTCGCCTTCCCGCCGGCGATCAGGTCCCGCAGCGCCCGGTTGTACTTCTTCACCGGCGCCTGCCCGGTCCCCATGTGCTGGCCCTTGAACCACATCTTCCCGAAGTCGACCGGGACCTTGCCCTGTGCCTCCAGCTCCCCCTGGGCCTCCTCGCCGCCGGGGTCCTGGGGCAGGAACACGCCCACCACGCCGATGTCGCCCGTGAACCTGACCGAGTCGATCAGTCCGTTGAGCGTGAGGCTGGCGTCCTCGCGTCCCTGGGAGTCGTGTGCCTGGTAGCCGACGCACTCGCAGCCGTTGTCGGCGCCCAGACCGAGGGTGGCCTCCTTGACGACCTCCGCCGGGTTCTGCTCGGCGGTGTTGATCGGGATGGCCCCGATCTCCTCGGCCTTGCGCAGCCGGTCGGGCTGGTGGTCGGCCACCCAGACGCGGCCGGCGCCCTTGAGGAGTGCGGAGTAGGTCGCCATCAGCCCGACGGGACCGGCCCCGAAGACGATGGTCTGGTCGCCCGGTTTGACGTGGGCCATCTCGGTGGCGTGATAGCCGGTGGGGAAGATGTCGGCGAGCATCACGTAGTCGGTCTGCCGCTCGGCGGCGTCCTCGCCCAGGCGCAGCGCGTTGAAGTCGCCGTAGGGCACGCGTAGCAACTCCGCCTGGCCGCCCTGGTAGGGGCCCATGTCGGCGAATCCGTAGGCGGCTCCCGCGAGGTCGGGTTCCGGCTGCATGGTCAGGCAGTAGTTGGTCAGACCCTGCTCGCACTGCTTGCAGAAGCCGCAGGCGATGTTGAAGGGCAGGACGACATACTCGCCGACCTGGACCTTGCGGACGGCCGGGCCGACCTCCACGACCTGGCCCATGTTCTCGTGTCCCAGCGTGCGGCCGGACTCGAACGAGGTGCGGCCCTCGTACATGTGCAGGTCCGAACCGCAGATGTTGGTGGTGGTGATCTTGACGATGATGTCGCAGGGGTGTTCGATCTTCGCGTCCGGTACGTCCTTCACTGTGACCGTTCGCGGGCCTTCATATACCGCTGCCTTCATGATGCTTCCCTTGATGTCGCGCCATGGCGGAGATGGAAAGGGCGCAAAGAGCCTGACGTGCGGAAGTGCTGCGACGGGGTCCTTGGCTCCGGCACGCCTCTGCAGGCCGTTCACCTGGATCAGATGCAATGGTCATTTGCCGCCGGCCCGCCAGGCGGAGCTTCGGCGCTTCGGCGCTTCGGCGGCTGCGTCCGGGTCCCCGTCCACCCCCGAGGCGAAACAACCACGCACCGGCCGATCAGCGGCAATCTCCGGACCCGGACGACCACCAACCGACGGCACATCTCCGACTGAGGTCACCCGCTAGTCACCCTGGTCGTCCTGCAGCACGCTGCGACGCTCCTGTTCGCGCTTGGAGTAGGCGGCTGCCCGGATCGCCTCGTCGCTCTCCAGGCCCGATCCCAGCGCGCCGCCCACCGTGGCGACCGAAGCGACGAACCAGGACAAGGTCCAGTACTCCGTGGCGTGCAGGGGGGTTCGTGTCGTGGAAGCGAACACCTGGCCGTTGAGGATGAACAGCGCCCACACCAGGTTAATGACCACCAAACCCACGTAGCAGACGCTCACCCCCATACCCACGGTCACGACCGTCGAGGCGTTGTAGAGAGCCGCCCTCTTCCTCGCCTCCGGCGAAACCTCAGCCGTTCGATGCCACAGGTTTGCGTCCACGATCAGCCAGCCGGTCATGAGAGCGACGGACCCGACCATGGCGATCACCAGGCGTGGCGTGCTCAGGGAAGTGGCCAGATTCCAGATGGTGGAGTTCACGGTGGCGACCGCTCCCGTGGCGAGTGCGGCCGCCAGGGCCTTCGACAAACCCGGCACCAACCGCCACGGCCGGTTGGCGCGGACCATACCGCCGAGCACCCTCAGGTAACCGCGCGGCCCACTGACGACGTACCGCAGATCGGCGATCTCCTCCTCACCGACCTGGCCCGGATGGATGGGCGCGAGACGACCGATGAAGGGCCCCCGCAGCGGCTGACTTCCCGGAGGCCCCTCAGCCCCCGTGGCCTGCGGGCCCGCCAAGCTGAGCACGGCTTCCTCCACGGCCTGACGGGCCCTGGTCTGCAACCGGAAGCTCCCCAGCGTGGGAAGAGACAGCAGCGCCAAGCCGTGTTCGTGACTCAGATCGACCACGAGCTTGCGCCCGTGTGAGTGCAGCGGAAGGTCGGTGAGGGCCACGACGATGTCCCAGTTCCCCTCACTTCCGCGGTCCATGATCCGGCGCATCAAGGTGGGCGGGTCCTCGGCCCCTGCTGTGAAGGGCTCACTGACCACCTCGACGTCGAACCGCCGCCCCTGGCCCCACCTGTCGGCGAGCCGATCAGGAAGCATCCGGGCCATGCGCTGCGCGATCTCCGTCGGCGCATCCGGATCCGCCAGAAGAGCCACGACCGTAACGCCCTGAGACGACACCAGCATGACTCCCTCTTGTCGGCTGCCCCCGCGATCGCGAGTGCCCATAGCTGCCCCCGGGGTAACACCGACGCCGCGTGACACGCCGGCCCCTGCCAGCAAGTGCCGGCGGTACGGTCAGATCTCCTCGTCCTCCCCCGTGCAGGACCTGCTCCACCACCGGGCCGCACGGGTGCGTGCACCACCGCGAACACCGGCTCCGCGCCCCCGGCCAGCACCGCACGCCATGCCACCGGACACCCCGCTTCGGTGTCCTGCCCGGCCGTGTGCAGGCTGAGCGCCGCCCGTCCGCTCGCGCAGCGGGGAAAGGTGGCACTTGCGGACTTCGCGGGGCGGTCCCTTCGTGGACTTCCCGCCGGCTGGGCAACCGCGAGGTGGTCGACCAGGCGTTCGCGGCGGCGGGCGTCGTACGGCGGGTGGCACCGGAAGTGCCCGACATCGACATGGGGGCGGCACTGGCCCGGCACGGTCTGGGCATCGCCTTCTTGCCCGCGTTCGCCGTTGCCCGCGCCCCCCCCGCTGCACGTCCTGGACGTCGACGACACCACGCTCCGCCGGAGCATGCGTCTCGGCACGTCGTCGACCCGGCGGCCCAGCTCGGCTCTGCGGGCGCTGCTCGACCTGGTCGACCTCCGCGTCATCGCCCTGTGACGCCCGGGGTGCGGTCCGGACGTCACCCGTCGGTGGGGCGCGGCCCCCTGCGTTCGCCTCGCTCCGGCCGCGACATCTGCCGCAGCATCCGCTGACGCTCCCGCTGCCGTGGTCCACAGGCGGCGTCGGACACCTTCTCGGCCCCTTCGAGGCCGGTGCCGCAGGTCCCGCCGATCATAGCGATGGCGGTGACGAACCAAGGCCCCGTCTTCCGGCGGGATGCGACCGCGCTGGATCAATCCGAGGATGGGCCACCCACCCACTGCAGCGCTGTAGCAGGGCAGCCCGCCCAACTGCTACTGACACCGCTCGCGCAGAAGTTCCAGTGAGGCATCAGCCGGGTCCGCCCAGCACGATCTTCCACACTCGGGTCGCCACCTGGAGGTTCAGCCGGTCCTCGACGTTCGCGAGGTCGTGGCCGCTGATGTCGCGGATGCGCTGGAGCCGATAGCGCAGCGTGCTGCGGTGGATCGCCAGGGAGTCGGCGGTCTCGTCGTAGTTGCCGCCGCAGTCGAAGTAGCGGGACAGGGTTTCCACCATGGCCGTGCGGTGCCGGGAGTCGTAGTCGATGAGCTGCCCGAGCCACTCGTGGACGAACGTCTCCAGTTCCCGGTAATCGTTGCCGGGTCCCAGGATGCGGTAGAGGCCGAGCTCGTCGAAGAAGGTCGCGCCGTAGCGCTCGCGGGAGTGGCGGCGCACGTCCAGGGCGCGCTGCGCTTCCTGGTAGTGGTGTGGGATCTCGTCCACGGAGTCGCAAGGGGCGCTCACCCCGATCGTCCCGGACCGTGTTCCTGTCTCCCGGGCGAGCGCCTCGTACAACGCGCGGGAGTGCGGCCTGTCGCCAGTGATGAGGACGACGTGGTCGGAGCGACGGGTCAGCAGCGCGCGCATGCCCACCGTAGCGGCCGCCCGGCCCACGGTCTGCGCGAAGGAATCGTCGGCGGTCCGGTTCGACCACTGCACCACGACGATGTAGTGGCTGCCATGCAGGTCGTGTCCGACTGCCTCGGACCGGGCGTAGGCGCTCGGCTCGTCCGTCCCTGCCAGAAGGTCGTCGGCCAGCTCGCGGTGCAATCTCAGCTCCACTTCGGCCAGATTGCGCAGGTGCACAAGCTCCTGGGCGAGCGACGCGGCAGCGTGTCCGAGCGCGAGTACGGTGTGCTCGTCGGCCTCGGCCCGGCTATCGACCAGCGCCAGCACGCCCAGGATCTCGCCGTGCGGGCGGATCAGGGTGATCAGCCGGTCCCTTATCCGCACCGGCCCGGCCTCTTTGGCGACGGCACGCAGCATTTCGTCCTGGCGGACGGGGTCCGGTTCGGGATAGGGGACAGGGCGGCTGGGGCCGGTCCAGGACCTCAGCCGACCGAAGCGGTCCTCGACCAGCGCGGGAAGTCCGGTGAGCCCGTGCAGTGCGCGGGTGACAGCTTCCTCGCCGCCACCCGAGGCAGCGACGCCGGCCATGAGAGCGTGGACGGCTCGCTCGTAGCCCAGCTCAGCCACCACGGAGATCAGCTGCCGCTGGAGGGCTGTGCGTTCCTCCCGCAGCCGGCGCAGCTCCAGGGCGCCCTCGCGTTGGCGGCGGTGTGCGAAGGCGACCGACAGTGCAGCAGCGGTGTGCCGGACGAGCATGGCGAGCAGGGATCGCTCGGCCTTGGTGGGCCGGGAGCGGGACGTGACCACGAGGTAGCCGTGGAGTCCCTCGGGTCCGCGCAGCCCCAGGGCCCGGCCCCAGGGCCTGCCGGCTACGGTCACCTCGCCGTCCTGCCCGGCCAGCTCCCGGACCCTCCGGTCCACGGCCAAGGCATGCGTCTGCCCGTTCCTCGGGCTGGGGACCAGGTCGCCGCCCACCGTGAGGTATCCCGCCTCCACGCTGTACGGCCCGGCGGCGACTATGTGATCCATGGCCAGGCGCAGGATCTCGCCTTCGTCCGGGGCGCCGAACAGGGCGCGTGAGAGCGCGGCCAGTTCGTGGAGGGCATGGCCGGCTTGGATACGAGCGGGCAGGGCGGCCGTGGGGTACCGCCCAGCGCTGCCCCGCGGAAGGCTGCGCTTCCGGTCGGAGCAGTGGTGGTACGGGCTGTACGCCCGACCGCCGACCATGGGATCACTCCGTCCTTCGGAGGTGAGCGGCTTTCGCGTACCCGGTCCCGGGCCGGCTTACCCGAGACGCGGGGGTTCTTTCTCTCGTACTCGTGGGGCGACCGGACTCGCGCATTTCTGACTCGCCAGGAGCAGGCGTGGAGCCACCCGGTTCGTCACCCTGGGGAGTGCTCGAGACCCTCCGTGCACACCGGTGGAAAACCGGCGGAGATCCCCTCTCTGCCTGAACGAACGTGATCCGGAGAGTCGACGCAGGCGCTCACCAGGAGGAATTCCTCATGGCCAAGGCAGTGGGCATCGACCTGGGCACCACCAACTCGGTGATCGCCGTGTGGGAGGGTGGCGAGCCGTCCGTCGTACCCAACAGCGAGGGCAACCGCACGACACCGTCCGTGGTGGCCTTCACCGACACCGGGGAACGTCTGGTGGGCCAGCTGGCCCGGCGCCAGGCGATCCTCAACCCCAAGGGCACCATCTACTCCGCCAAGCGGTTCATCGGCCGGCACTTCGACGAGGTCTCCGACGAGGCCAGGGCGGTGGCGTACGACGTCGTGGAGGGCGACGGCGGGGCGGCCCGCTTCAAGGTGCGCGACAGGCTGTACGCGCCTGAGGAGATCAGCGCACAGGTGCTGCGCAAACTCGCCGACGACGCGTCCAAGCAGCTGGGGGAGCGGGTCACGGAGGCGGTCATCACGGTGCCCGCCTACTTCAACGACGCTCAGCGCACCGCCACCAAGGACGCCGGACGGATCGCCGGACTGGAGGTGCTGCGGATCATCAACGAGCCGACGGCGGCCGCTCTCGCGTACGGCATGGACAAGAAGGAGCACGAGACCGTCCTCGTCTTCGATCTGGGCGGTGGCACGTTCGACGTGAGCATCCTCGACGTCGGCGACGGCGTGGTGGAGGTGCGCTCCACCGCCGGTGACAGCCACCTGGGCGGCGACGACTTCGACCGGCGTCTGGTGGACCACCTCGCGGACGACTTCCAGAAGGAGAACGGCATCGACCTGCGCAAGGACCCGCAGGCGCTGCAGCGACTGTTCGAGGCGGCGGAGAAGGCCAAGACCGAGCTCAGTTCGGTGACGCAGACGCAGGTCAGCCTGCCGTTCATCACCGCCGACGCCTCGGGCCCCAAGCACCTCACCGACTCGATCATGCGGTCCACTTTCGAGCAGATCACCGGCGACCTGGTGGAGCGTTGCCTGGGACCGGTGCAGCAGGCGATGGCCGACGCGAAGGTCGGCGAGAGCGACATCGACGAGGTCATCCTCGTCGGCGGTTCCACCCGCATCCCCGCTGTCCAGACTCTGGTCCGCCGGCTGACCGGCGGCAAGGAACCCAACATGAGCGTCAACCCCGACGAGGTCGTGGCCCTGGGCGCCGCGATCCAGGCCGGGGTGCTCAAGGGCGAGGTCAAGGACGTCCTGCTACTCGACGTCACACCCTTGTCGCTGGGCGTGGAGACGCGCGGCGGAGTGATGACGAAGATCATCGAGCGGAACACCACCATCCCGGTGCGCCGCAGCGAGACCTTCTCCACCGCCGAGGACAATCAGCCGGCCGTCGATGTGGTGGTCCTCCAGGGCGAGCGCGAGCGGGCCGCCGACAACCGGGTGCTGGGCCGGTTCCAGCTCACCGACATCCGGCCGGCGCCGCGGGGCGAACCCCAGATCGAGGTCACCTTCGACATCGACGCCAACGGCATCCTCAACGTGAAGGCCCGCGACCGGGACACCGGAAAGGAACAGGGCATCACCATCAGCGAGAGCTCCAACCTGGACCGCAGTGAGGTCGAACGCATGGTCCAGGAGGCCGAGCGCAACCGGGGTCAGGACCAGGCACTCCGCGAGGCCGTCGACGCCCGCAACGAACTCGACGCCGTCGCGTACCAGGTCGAGAAGCGTCTCGCCGAACTGGGCGACGCAGCGCCCGCGCACGAGAAGGCGCGCGCCGAGATGCTCGTGAACGACGCCCGGGCGGCGGTCAAGGAAGAGGCGGGCGTGGAGCGCGTGCGGCCTCTTGCCTCCGAGCTCCAGCAGGTCCTCGCCGGGCTGGCAGCCCATCAGGGCGCCTCCGCCACGGGCGGCGGTCCTGGCCAGGACGCCGCCACCGGCGGTCCCACGAGTGGCGGTGGTGGTGACGATGATGTCATCGACGCCGAGTTCGACAAGGGCTGAGGCGCGCCATGCCCACCCACCCCCAGGAACCCGACCGGGCCGCGTCGGATCCGGGCGTACGAGTCCCGGAAGGCGCCGGATCGCCTCCTCGCGGTGATCTGCCCCAACCGGGCCCGCCCCGGCCCGAAGCGGCGAACGGCGAACCGGGACCCGATGCCGCCGGCCCCGCGCCTGCCGAGGACGAGTACACGACCGCGATCCAGGAGCTGGAGGACCGCTGGCGGCGCGCACTCGCCGACCTCGACAACCTTCGCAAGCGTCACGCCAGGGAGCTGGAGCGCGAACGGGCGGTCGAGCGGTCCCGCACGGCGGCCGCCTTCCTGCCCGTCCTCGACAACCTCGAACTCGCCCTGACCCACGCCGGCGCCGATCCGGGCGCGATCGTGGAGGGCGTCCGGGCCGTACGCGACCAGGCGGTGAACGTCCTCGAACTGCTCGGCTACCCGCGGCATGCGGAGACCGGCGTCGCCTTCGACCCGGCCCGGCACGAGGTGGTCGGTGTCATCCAGGACCCCGACGCCCCACCGGGCACCGTCGTCGAGGTGCTGCGCCCCGGCTACGGAAACGGCGAACGGCAGCTCAGGCCCGCCGCCGTGACGGTCGCGAAGCGGGAGTGACCGGTCATGGCACGGGACTTCTACGAGGCGCTGGGCGTGTCGCGGACCGCGAGCCAGGACGAGATCCAGCAGGCATATCGCAAACTCGCCCGCAGGTACCACCCGGACGTCAACAAGGACCCCGGGGCGGAGGAGCGTTTCAAGGACCTCAACGAGGCATACAGCGTCCTGTCCGAGCCCAGGACCCGAGCTCGCTACGACCGCTTCGGCGAGGATTTCCGCAAGATCCCGGAGGACTTCGACGAACGGGTCGCGGCGGGAGCGGGCGGCGGCTTCCGCGGTCGGAGGACCGCAGGCGGTGGCGGTCCTCGCGTCCGGTACGCCACCGGCTTCGGCGACGACTTCGGCGCGGAGGGCATCGACATCGAGGACTTGCTCGGCTCCGTGTTCGGAGCCGGCGCCGCCCGAGGCGGCGTTCCCGGAGCGGACCAGGAAGCCGAACTGCCGCTCACCGTCGAGGAGGCGTACCGAGGCGGCCGTCGCACCGTCACACTCGCCGGCCCTACCGGGCAGCCGCGGCGGTACGAGGTCGACGTGCCACCGGGCGTCACCGACGGGCAGCGCATCCGGCTGACGGGTGAGGGCGGCCAGGGCAGTGGTGACGCCGCCGCGGGCGACCTGTACCTGAGGGTACGTATCCAGCCCCATCCCCGGTTCCGGCTGGACGGCCGTGACGTGCACGTACAGGTCCCGGTCGCCCCGTGGGAGGCGGCCCTGGGTGCGACCGTGCCGGTGCCCACGCCCGGCGGCGGCACGGCCAAGGTCACGGTGCCCGCGGGCTCGTCCAGCGGCCGGCGGCTGCGGCTGCGCGGCGAGGGCATGCCGAACCCGCGGGGCGCGAACGGTGACCTGTACGCCGAACTTCGCGTCATGGTGCCTCCCGCCCTCGGCGACCGCGAGCGCGAACTGTTCGAGGAGCTCGCCGCCACTTCCTCGTTCGACCCCAGGAGGACGCGATGAACGACCGACCGACGGGAGCGGGAGGCATCGGCCGGGCCGGCGTGGGCGCCCGTCCGGCACGAACGGGCGCCGACATCACCGCCTCGACGGCGGTCCGGTACGCGCTCGTGCCCGTCCCCAGGCTCTCCCTGGCCGCCGTGGCCCGTCGCTCGGGCCTCCACCCCGATCTGATCCGCCGGTTCGTCGCCCTCGGCCTGGTCGACGCCGAACGCGACTCCGCGGGGCGACTGGTGTTCGACCCCACGGCCCCGGCGGTTCTCGCCCGTGTCCAGCGGCTGCGCACCGGGCTGTGCCTCAACTACGCATCCATCGGCCTGGTGCTCGACCTGCTGGACCGCATCAGCCTGCTCGAAGCCGCCCTGCGCCGCGCCGGTACGAGGAGTGAAACGCCCCCATGGACATGAACCGTCTCACCCAGAAGTCCCAGGAAGCCCTCCAGGAGGCCCAGAGCGCGGCCGTCGGCATGGGGCAGACCGAGGTCGACGGGGAACACCTGCTGCTCGCTCTCCTCGACCAGGAGGACGGCCTCGTCCCGCGACTGGTGCAACAGGCGGGCGGCGAACCCCAGGAACTGCGGGCCGCCGTGCAGGAGGAACTGTCCCGGCGCCCCAGGGTCACCGGCCCCGGCGCGGCACCCGGCCAGGTCTTCGTCACCCAGCGCCTGTCCCGCCTGCTCGACGCGGCCGAGCGGGAGGCCAAACGCCTCAAGGACGAGTACGTGTCGGTGGAGCACCTCCTGCTGGCCCTGGCCGAGGAGGGCTCGGCGACCGCCGCCGGACGCCTGCTCATGGAGCACGGCGTGACCCGGGAGTCGTTCCTGAGCGCGCTCACCCAGGTCCGCGGTAATCAGCGGGTCACCTCCGCCAACCCCGAAGTGGCCTATGAGGCTCTGGAGAAGTACGGCCGTGATCTGGTCCTCGAGGCCCGCTCCGGGCGGCTGGACCCGGTCATCGGCCGTGATGCGGAGATCCGCCGCGTCACCCAGATCCTCAGCCGCAAGACCAAGAACAACCCCGTCCTCATCGGCGATCCCGGGGTCGGCAAGACCGCCATCGTCGAGGGCCTCGCCCAGCGCATCGTCCGCGGCGACGTGCCCGAGGGACTGCGCGACAAGACGGTGTTCGCTCTCGACATGGGCTCCCTGGTCGCCGGCGCCAAGTACCGCGGCGAGTTCGAGGAACGCCTCAAGGCCGTGCTGTCCGAGGTGAAGGCCGCCCAGGGGCGCATCCTGCTCTTCGTCGACGAACTGCACACCGTCGTCGGCGCGGGTGCCGCCGAAGGGGCCATGGACGCGGGCAACATGCTCAAGCCGATGCTCGCCCGCGGCGAACTGCACATGATCGGCGCCACCACCCTCGACGAGTACCGCAAGCACATCGAGAAGGACGCCGCCCTCGAACGCCGCTTCCAGCAGGTGCTGGTCGACGAGCCGAGCGTGGAGGACACCATTTCCATCCTGCGCGGACTGCGCGAACGCCTGGAGGTGTTCCACGGCGTGAAGATCCAGGACACCGCGCTGGTCTCCGCGGCCACCCTCAGCCACCGCTACATCACCGACCGGTTCCTGCCCGACAAGGCCATCGACCTCGTCGACGAGGCGTGCGCCCGGCTGCGTACCGAGATCGACTCGATGCCCGCCGAACTGGACGAGATCACCCGTCGCGTCACCCGTCTGGAGATCGAGGAGGCGGCCCTGTCCAAGGAGACGGACGCCGCCAGCAAGGCCCGCCTGGAGGAACTGCGCAGGGAACTGGCCGACCTGCGCGGCGAGGCCGACGCCAAACACGCCCAGTGGGAGGCCGAACGGCAGGCCATCCGCCGCGTGCAGGAACTGCGCCAGGAACTGGAGCAGGTCCGCCACGAGGCGGAGGAGGCCGAACGCGCCTACGACCTCAACCGCGCCGCCGAACTGCGCTATGGCCGCCTCCAGGACCTGGAGCGCCGGCTGAAGGCCGAGGAGGAGCAACTGGCCGCCAAACAGGGGCAGAACCGGCTGCTGCGCGAGGTCGTCACCGAGGAGGAGATCGCCGAGATCGTCGCCGCCTGGACCGGCGTCCCCGTCGCCCGTCTCCAGGAGGGCGAACGCGAGAAGCTGCTGCGCCTCGACGAGATCCTGCGCGAGCGGGTCATCGGCCAGGACGAGGCCGTCAAACTCGTCGCCGACGCCATCATCCGCGCCCGCTCCGGCATCCGCGACCCGCGCCGTCCCATCGGCTCGTTCATCTTCCTCGGCCCCACCGGCGTCGGGAAGACCGAGCTGGCCAAGACTCTCGCGGCGGCCCTGTTCGACTCCGAGGAGAACATGGTCCGCCTCGACATGAGTGAGTACCAGGAGCGTCACACCGTCAGCCGGCTCATGGGCGCACCGCCCGGATACGTCGGCTACGAGGAAGGCGGCCAGCTCACCGAGGCCGTACGCCGCAAGCCGTACTCGGTCGTGCTGTTCGACGAGATCGAGAAGGCGCACACCGATGTCTTCAACACCCTGCTGCAGATCCTCGACGACGGCCGCATCACCGATGCCCAGGGCCGCACCGTCGACTTCCGCAACACCGTGATCATCATGACGTCCAACATCGGCTCCGAGCACCTCCTCGACGGCGCCACCGCCGAGGGCGAGATCAAGCCCGACGCCCGCGCCCTGGTGATGGGCGAGCTGCGCGGACACTTCCGCCCGGAGTTCCTCAACCGCGTCGACGACATCGTGTTGTTCAAGCCGCTCGGCGAGCGGCAGATCGAGCGGATCGTGGAGCTGCAGTTCGACGAACTGCGCCGCCGCCTCGCCGAACGCCGCATCACCGTCGAACTCACCGAAGCAGCCCGTGAGTTGATTGCCCACCAGGGCTACGACCCGGTGTATGGGGCCCGGCCGCTGCGGCGTTACATCTCCCACGAGGTCGAGACACTGGTCGGACGCGCCCTGCTGCGCGGCGACGTCCAGGACGGCGCGACGGTCCGCGTCGACGCCGAACATGGAGAGCTGGTGGTCACCTACGACCAGCCCGAGGACGTGAAGGGAGCGCGGGCGGCATGAGCACGATGCAGGCGACGACCGTCAGTTGTCCCCACTGCGGGCGCACCAACCGGGTGCCCGTGGCCGCGGAGGGCCGCCCCAGGTGCGGCCACTGCAAGCAGCCCCTACCGTGGATGGTGGACGCGGGCGACGACGACTTCACCGAGGTCGCCGAGCGGGCCGACGTCCCCGTCGTGGTCGACCTGTGGGCCACCTGGTGCGGTCCCTGCCGCATGGTCAGCCCCGCACTGGAGAAGGTCGCCACCGATCTCGCCGGCCGGATCAAACTCGTCAAGGTCGACGTCGACAGGAACCCGCGGCTGTCGCAGCGTTTCGAGGTCCAGGCCGTACCGACACTGCTGATCCTCGACCAGGGCGAGACGGTCGCCCGGCAGGCGGGGGCGGCGCCCGCCCCCGCCCTGCGCCAGTGGGTGGAACAGTCGATCACCGCCCGGAAAGGGTGATCCCGATGACCCTGCACGCAGATCCCCACCTCGCGCTGGTCCGGCCGGTCCGGCCGCTGACCCCGGAAGGGTGTCAGGAGTGTCTGATGCTCGGCTCCCCATGGGTCCACCTGAGGCTCTGCCTGACCTGCGGGCACGTGGGCTGCTGCGACTCCTCGCCGAACAAGCACGCGAGCAAGCACGCCGCTGCCGACGCCCATCCGATCGTGCAGTCGTTCCAGCCCGGCGAGGACTGGCGCTGGTGCTACGTTCACGAGGCGTTCGTCTGATGTCCGGCGACCGCTCGCTGCCGGGCGAAGAACCGCAGTCGCAGGAGACGGACGAGGCCGCCTTCTGGGAGACCCCGGACATCTACGGCGCGTATCCGCGCCTCACGGAGGACCAGATCGCACGTCTGGCGGAGCACGGGCGGCGCCGGAGAACGGCTCCGAACGACGTGCTGATCCGGGAGGGAGAGCGCTGCGAGACGTTCCTCGTCGTCCTCAGCGGTACGGTCGCCGTCGTCGAGGACTACGGCACTCCCGAGGAGCACCTGCTGCGCGTGCACGGCCTCGGTCGCTTCATCGGCGAACTCGGCCTGCTGCACGGCCAAGTGGCCTTCTACACCGCTGTCGCCAGGGAGCCGGGCGAGGTCCTTGTCGTCTCCTTGGACCAGTTGCGCCACCTGGTGGCCCAGGACCCCACCATCGGGGACATCGTGCTGCGCGCCTGTCTGTGCCGTCGCGCGCTGCTCGTCGGACAGGGCGCCGGCTTCCGCATCATCGGCTCGCGCTACTCGCCCGACACCAGACGGCTGCGAGAGTTCGCCGTCCGCAACCGGTTGCCGCACCGATGGATCGACCTGGAGACCGACGAGGAGGCCGAGGAGTTGCTGCGCCGCTTCGGCGTCGGCCCGGCGGAAACGCCACTCGTCATCTGGCGGGACACCACCCTGTTGCGCAACCCCAGCAACGCGGAACTGGCCCGGCTCATCGGCCTGCCGTCACTGCCCGCCGCAAACCGTCACGGCGACGTCCTCATCATCGGCTCCGGACCCGCCGGGCTCGCTGCCGCGGTGTACGCCGCCTCCGAGGGCCTGAGCACCACGGTGGTGGAGGCGATGGCCACCGGCGGACAGGCCGGCACGTCGTCCCGCATCGAGAATCTGCTCGGCTTCCCGTCCGGCATCTCCGGCGCCGAACTCACCGAACGCGCCGTGCTCCAGGCCGACAAGTTCGGCGCCAGGATCAGCCTTCCGCTGGAGGCGACCGGTCTCCGTCCCAAGGACGAGGACCACTACGTGGTGGCGTTCGCCGACGGCAGCGAGATCGCCGCCCGCGCCGTGGTCCTTGCCATGGGTGCCCGCTACCGCCGCCTCCAGGTGCCCGGCATCGAACGTCTGGAGGGAACGAGCGTGCACTACTCGGCGACCGTCTACGAGGCCCAGCAGTGCCGCACCGACCCGGTGGCCGTCGTCGGCGGAGGCAACTCGGCAGGCCAGGCGGTGCTGTTCCTCGCCGGGTACGCGCCGAAGGTGCACCTGCTGGTCCGAGGAGCCAGCCTTGAGGCGAACATGTCCCGCTACCTGGTCGACCAGGTCGAGCGCCATCCGCGGGTGGAGGTCATGCTGCACACCGAGGTCACCGAGGTCATCGGCCAGGCAGTGCTGGAGGAGCTCGACGTGGTCGACAACCGCACGGGCGGGCACCGCCGGCTCGCGGTACGGAGCCTGTTCGTCTTCACCGGCGCCGAACCTCACACCGAGTGGCTCGCCGACGTCATCGCCCTCGACTCCCGCGGCTTCGTCCTCACCGGGCCGGAGGCCCGGGAAACCTGCGCCCACCCCGAGGTGTGGCACGGCCGTGGGCGCTCGAGCATGCCCCTGGAGGCCAGCCTGCCCGGGGTCTTCGCGGCAGGGGACGTGCGTAGCGGCTCGGTGAAGCGGGTGGCCTCCGCGGCCGGTGAGGGCGCGATGGCCATCCACTTCGTGCACCGGCACCTGGGGCACTCGGCCGTACCCGGCACCACCGGCACGTCAGCTGTCGCGGGCCACTCGGACGCCTCCCCACGCATACGTCACAAGGAGTCCGCTTGGCTCGCATGACGCCTGCTGGAGTCGACGGTGGGCGCGGCACGCGCGGTTGCGTGGACGCCCCTTACGAGACGATACGCAGGCACGAGACCGAGGGCGCCGCCATCGCCGCCCGCATCCTCGCCGATGTCGGCCACCCGGCGCGGGACATCGAGCGGATCGTCGCCGTCATCGACGGGCACGACACCCGCCGGGACGCCCTCGACCTGGACGACGCCGTGGTGAAGGACGCCGACAAGCTGCGGCGGCTGACCCCGCACGGCCTGCGCACCGTCGGTGCGTGGTTCGCCCTCGACCCGGACCGGACACTGCGGTTCGTGACGGGACGTACCTACGACCGGCTGCTCACCGAACAGGCCCGTGCCGTCGGGGCCGCACTCACCGTGCTGGCCCGCACCGATGTCAGCGTGCAGCGAAGCGGCTGGAACACACCATCACGCCATGAATGACTTATTTCTGTTGATTATGGATATTTCCGGCGCGACTCTTGACTGCATGGATGTCGATCCATCGATCGGAGTGGTCGTGACCGACCGGCGGGGCCTGGTCATCGGGTGGACGCCCGGAGCGGAACGCCTACTCGGTCACACCAGCGCCGAGGCGTGCGGCCGGTCCGTCGAGGAGCTGCTGGACGCCTCCGTGCTCGCGGATGGGGAGCCCGCCGGGGGCGAGGGGGCCGTGGAGCACGGTGAGCGGCACCAGGAGCACCGCGTGCGCCACAAGGACGGGCACCGGCTGGCCGTGGCCGTTTCCCGCTACCGCCTCGCCCCGGGGCCGGACGGTCCCGGCGGAGAGTCCGGCACCGTCCTGCTCATCGCCCCGCCGTCCGGGCCGGAAGCGGAGCGCCTGCGGCGGTCGCTGTCCGGCTGGGTCCTGCAGGACTCGCCCCTGGCCCTGACGGTGTACGACACCGATCTGCGCAGCGTGTGGCACAGTGCCGCGATGCACCGCCTCAGCGGCCTGCCGGACGAGGCACGACGCGGGCGCCGGTTGACGGAGGTCCTCGCCGGCCCCGACGCCGTGGAGTGGGAGGAGCGGATGCGGCTGGCCATGGCCACGGGGGAGGAGCAGGTCAGCGAGCTCAAGGGCACCGCCCTGACCGGGCTCGGATCCCGTGTGTTCAGCGTCTCGGCGACGCCGCTGCGAGACGCGGAGGACCACACACTCGGGGTCTGTGCTCTCGTGAGTGATGTGACCGACAGGCGCCGTGTCCGCGAGCGGCTCTCCTTGCTGAACGACGCGAGCCTGCGCATCGGCAGCACCCTCGACATGGTACAGACCGCACGGGAGCTCACCGAGGTGTCCGTACCCAGGTTCACCGACTTCGCCCGGGTCGACCTGCTGGACGTCATCCTCCAGGGCGACGAACCCGCTCCTGGGCCGCTGACCGGCCCCGTGCGGCTGCGGCGCATCGCGGAACTGTTCCTGTGCGAGGGGGTCACCACGGCACAGCGCACCGTCGGCGAGGCGGACGTGTACCTGGCGAACTCGCCGGCCGCCCTGTGCCTGGCCACCGGCCGGCCGACGCTGTACCGGGACAACACCGCCCCGCCGATCCGCTCCTACTACGAGATCGACGCGCCCCCCGAGCGGCGGGCGAGGGTCCGGCGGATGGGCCCGCACTCATGGATCATCGTGCCGGTGAAGGCCCGGGGCACGACCCTCGGCGTGGTGTGGTTCACCCGCATGCGGGAGACTCCGGAGAGTTTCGACGAGGACGACCTTCCCCTCGCCGAGGACCTGGTGGCGAGGGCGGCGGTCTGCCTGGACAACGCCCGGCGCTTCACCCGCGAACGAGTCGCGGCCCTCACCCTGCAGCGC
>NZ_JBSFIK010000045.1:0-78552 GCF_053597535.1 Streptomyces sp. NPDC001348
CCAGGTGCACGCAGCAGGGCAGGTGCATAGCAGTCCGGGCCGTGGTCCACCCACACCGGTGCGCCTGCCTTGAAGTGGCCGTCGTGCTCTTCTCCATGCGCCACCCGCACACCGTGCTTGCTGCGCAAGCACGGTGACGGTCCGTCCGCTGCGCTCCCGGACCGGCGGGACCCCGTCCCGCTATCAGGCTTCCGCTTCGCTCCAGCCTGACCGGCGGGTCGCTGCGCTCCCCCGCCTGACGGTCCTTCCGGCTGCGCCTCCAGAACTGTTGGGGCCCGCTATCGCGGGCCGGGCTGGCTACGAGAGGAGGGGTCGCTCGTTCGTGTCGGGTTCCGATGTAGTGGCTGCTCCAGGCTGATGCAGCATGTACCGTTGGCTAAAACAAGAGACTCCCCCAACGTCCTTCGGGGGACAGTGCTCGGAAGCGGAAAAGGGAAACTGTATGTGGAGTGCTCAGGATGTGGCGCGGGATCAGGTTAGTCGCCAGGCAAACGGCCTCGATATGGCCGCCGTTGCGGAGAAGGTCGCGGAGGCTGCTGCCCGCGAGCGTGAGACGGCGGAGCAGTTGAGGCGAGGCGGTTCCTTCTCCGAGTTCGAGACGGACCCGGAGCGGCTGGCCGCCATCTGGGCGGCCAGGCACGTGGAGTGGCAGCGCGTCAGGGACTTGGTGGCTCAGGCCGGTTGGGGCGCGTACGAGCCGGAGCGGGACACCGAGGGCTCCACGTGGGCTCGGGAGCGCGAAGAGCGGCGTGACGGTGCTCTCGCGGCCCGGGCCGCGTTCGAGGCGCGGCGTCGCGAGGAGGCGGATGAGCTGCGGGCTGAGCTGTGGCTGTCTGCCGCGTCCAGTCGGCTGATCCGGGCGGTGGCCGATCGGGCCGGGCTCGGGCCTGCCCAGGTCCTGGCGCAGCTCGCGGAGCGGGTCGTGGTGGGCGAGGGCGGTACGGTGTCCGTCCCGCCCTTCACGCCGTCGCGGTGATTTCTCGAAGCGGTTGGAAAACGAGTTGGGGGAGGATTGCTAAATGCGGGGTATTCAGCTCAAGGAACACCAGGCTGACCAGAAAGCGGCTTTCCGCAAGTGGGTGGGATTTCCTGCAAGGTCATCTGTGCCCCCGGAAGGGTCGCGGGGCACGATCGTGTCAGCGACCGGTTCGGGCAAGACGATCACGGCGGCTGCGTGCGCCCTGGAGTGCTTCCCGGCCGGGCGGATCCTCGTGACCGTGCCGACCCTTGATCTGCTCGTGCAGACCGCCCAGGCGTGGCGCTTGGTGGGCCACCGGGCCCCGATGGTGGCGGTGTGCTCGCTGGAGAACGACCCGGTGCTGAACGAGCTGGGGGTGCGCACCACCACGAACCCGATCCAGCTCGCCCTGTGGGCCGGGCACGGGCCGGTCATCGTGTTCGCCACGTACGCCTCTCTCGTGGACCGCGAGGACATCGAGGACCCGTCGGGCCAGGGCACCGTTCGCGGGCCGCTGGAGGCCGCGCTGGCGGGCGGAGAGCGCCTGTACGGGCAGCGGATGGACGGTTTTTCGCTCGCCATCATCGATGAGGCCCACTCAACCGCAGGCGATCTTGGCAGGCCCTGGGCGGCGATCCACGACAACGCCCGCATCCCCGCCGACTTCCGGCTGTACCTGACGGCGACCCCGCGCATCCTCGCCGCGGCCCGCCCGCAGAAGGGCGCGGACGGCCAGGAGCTGGAGATCGCGAGCATGGCCGACGACCCGGACGGTACCTACGGCGCGTGGCTGGCCGAATTGGGGCTCTCCGAGGCGATCGAGCGGGAGATCCTCGCCCCCTTCGAGATCGACGTCCTGGAGATCCGCGACCCCTCGCCCGTGCTCGGGCTGTCGGAGGAGGCGCTGCGGGGCCGACGCCTGGCCCTGCTGCAGACTGCCCTGTTGGAGCACGCGGCGGCGTACAACCTGCGTACGGTCATGACCTTCCACCAGAAGGTGGAGGAGGCGGCGGCTTTCGCGGAGGTGCTGCCGAAGACCGCTGCCGAGCTGTACGTCACCGAGACCGATGACGCGACCATGGTCAAGGCGGAGAAGGAACTGCCCCCGTCCTCGATCGACGCGGAGTTCTACGGGCTGGAGGCCGGCCGCCACGTACCCCCGGACCGGGTGTGGTCGGCGTGGCTGTGCGGCGACCACCTCGTGGCCGAACGCCGCGAGGTCCTGCGGCAGTTCGCCAACGGCATCGACGCGAACAACCGGCGCGTGCACAGGGCGTTCCTCGCCAGCGTTCGCGTGCTCGGGGAAGGCGTCGACATTACCGGCGAGCGCGGAGTGGAGGCGATCTGCTTCGCCGACACCCGCGGCTCCCAGGTGGAGATTGTGCAGAACATCGGCCGCGCGTTGAGGCTGAACCGCGACGGCTCCACCAAGGTGGCCAGGATCATCGTGCCGGTCTTCCTGGAGCCCGGCGAGGACCCCACCGACATGGTCGCCTCCGCCAGCTTCCGCCCCCTTGTAGCGATCCTCCAAGGGCTCCGCAGTCACGATGAAAGACTCGTCGAGCAGCTCGCCTCCCGCGCCCTGACCCATGGCAAGCGCAAGGTGCACGTCCAGCGCGACGAGGACGGCCGGATCATCGGCGCCGACGGCGCGGGTGCCGGCGAGGACCAGGAGCACGACGAAACCCAGGCCGCCGCCGAATCCGCCCTGCTCCACTTCAGCACCCCCCGGGACGCCGCGACGATCGCCGCGTTCCTGCGCACCCGCGTCTACCGGCCGGACTCACTCGTGTGGCTGGAGGGCTACCAGGCACTCATCCGCTGGCGGAAAGAGAACAAGATCACCGGCCTCTACGCCGTGCCCTACGACACCGAGACCGAGGTCGGCACGACGAAGTCCTTTCCCCTGGGGAGGTGGGTGCACCAGCAGCGCAAGGCCCTGCGGGCCGGGGAACTGGAGGAACGGCGCAAGACCCTGCTGGACGCCCCTGAGGCCGGGATGGTCTGGGAGCCGGGTGAAGAGGCGTGGGAGGCCAAGCTCGCCGCGCTCCGGTCCTACCGGCGGGCCACCGGGCACCTCGCCCCGCGCCAGGACCAGGTGTGGGGCGAGAGCGAGGCCGGGGGGCTGGTACCCGTTGGGCAGCACATGGCCAACCTCCGCCGCAAGGGCGGCCTCGGAAAGGACCCCGAGCGGGCGGCGGAGCGCGCGCAGCAACTGGCCGCGATAGACCCGGACTGGAACTGCCCCTGGCCACTGGACTGGCAACGCCACTACCGCGTCCTCGCCGACCTCGTCGACGCCGACGGCCACCTGCCCGACATCGCTCCGGGCGTCCTCTTCGACGGCGACGATATCGGGCGCTGGCTCCAGCGGCAGTCCCAGTCGGGTACTTGGGCGCAGCTGTCGACCGAGCAGCAGGAGCGGCTGTCCCAGCTGGGCGTCACGCCGCTTGAGGCGCCGTCCCCCGCCCCGGCGGACGGGCGCGCGGCGAAGGGCCAGGGCAAGGCGCAGCAGGCGTTCCAGCGTGGCCTGACGGCCCTCGCGCAGTGGGTGGAACGGGAAGGCGCCCACCGGCCTGTACCGCGCAGCCACAGCGAAGAGATCACGCTCGACGGCGAGGCGGCGCCGGTGACCGTGAAACTGGGCGTGTGGGTCTCCAACACCAAATCGAGGCGGGACAAACTCGCCCAGGACCAACTCGACGCACTGCGGGAGCTGGGCATCGAATGGGCGTGACGCTCCCATCGGCAAGGTCCGTCCCGTTTGGCAATGATCCGAGGCTGGGTCAGGGGCGCGGGGACGGGGTGGTGAGGTAGGGAACGAGTTGGGCTTCAAGGTCGGCGATGCGTTTGTCCATGAAGCGGTTGTTCTGGCGTGCACTGGTCAGGCGTTCTTGGATCTGCTGGTTGTCGTGGGTGAGCTGTCGTACGTGCTGCTTCAGCGTGGTGTTCTCGGTGACGATGCGCTGAAGTGAGCCTTCGGGGAGATCGTGTTCGAGGTCGCGGATCTTGCCGAGGAGTTCTGCGATGTGGGTGCGCTGGGTGCGGATTTCGCGGTGGGCCTGGGCGAGTGCGTCTTCGGCGTTGAGTGCACGTTCTCTCCAGGCGGGCTGGGCGCGGCTGCCGCTGTCGGAGACCGCGGGGTGAGGTCTGTTTACGTGGTTGGCCTGCTCGATCAGGGCTCTGGCCTGCTGGTTTTGGTAGAGGAAGGTGCGTGAGACGCGGGCGGTTCGGGCAAGGGCTGCGACGGTGACAGGCGTATGGTCGCGTGCTGCGGCCGCCAGGGCGGCCTGGAGGCGCTCGAGCATCTCCTGCGTGGCGTGGCGGCGGGCCCGGACGGCCGCGTCGGTGCGGGACGTACTCATGGCTTCCCTGTGGGGCCGGATGCCTGCAGTGCGGCGAGGTCTCGGGCGCGGAAGGCGGTGCTCCAGGTGCGGTGGAAGTAGTCCTGGGGGCGCCGCAGGTCCAGGGTGAGGGCTTCGTCGAGGATGCCGAGGGCGGCCAGGGCCTGCTCGAGTCCTTTGATGGCCTTGGCGGTGGGTTCGAAGACGGTGTGGAGGTAGTCGGCGGTTGCGTCGTCGGGGGCGTTCTCGGCGATGGAGCGCCACTGTTCGGCTTTGCGTCGCCAGTAGAGGAGGTCTGCGCCGGAGAGGACGAAGTTGTCGCAGTTCTCGCAGTCGAGTTTCCAGGGGCAGGATCCGCCGTCGACGACGGGTTGGTAGGTGCAGAAGCCCCCGTCGGCGGGGGTGCTGCGGCGGGAGAGGTCCAGGGCCAGGGCGAGGGCTGTCTCGCGGTCCATGGGGGTGGTGTCGCCGGAGAGGAGTTCGCCTGGGTTGGGGGCGCCGGGCCCGGCCACCCAGATGGTGTTCAGGACGTCTTCGAGGTCGCTGTTGGTGATCTTCACGTAGTGCTCGGCCATGCGTTCGGAGAGCTGGCCGAGGTAGCGGCGGATGTGGGTGAGTGTGGCGCCGGCGCGCAGCAGGTTGGTGGCCAGGGTGTGGCGGGCCTGGTGAGCGACGTACGCGCCGCCGAGGTCGAGGTCGGAGATCCAGGTCTTGAAGCGCTGGTTGAAGTGTCCGTAGGAGATCGGCTGCCGGCCGTTGGGGTTACGGACGCGAGAGGGGAACAGGGCCAGGCTGGGGCGTTCGGCAGCTGCCGGGGTGCGGCCGTAGCGCTTTTCGAAGAGCTGGAGTGTCTTGGTGCGGCGGGCATCCAGGCGTTGGTAGACGGGTTCGGGGATGCGGATGCCCTCGTTGTAGTTGCCGACCTTGGTCTGGTCGTGCCACAGCATGGCCAGACCGCGGTAGCGGCCGATGCAGTCCAGGCGCAGTCCGACGACCTCGCTGCAGCGTCGCCCGGTGGCGACGATGGTCTCCCAGATGTCCCGCAGGCCCCGGTCGTTGAGGTCGAGTTCCTCCAGGCGGCGCAGGTTGGTCTCGTCCATCAGCGCGCGGGCGACGTCGTCGCTGAAGGGGTTGCGGGAGCGCTGTTTGAGGCCGGTGCCGCCGAAGGGGATGGCGGTCAGGAAGCCGGTGTCGATGCCGAGGCGTTCGGCGTGGCCGGCGGTGATGGCGCTGTAGAGCAGCTTGCGGGCCTGGTTGAAGACGAATTGGCAGCTCAGGTCGGTGACAGTGGGGGATCGTCCGTCAACCAGGACCAAGCCCAGGGACGGCAGGCCGTGGCGGGCGCGGTGGCGCTGGTCGGCGACGAACCGCTCGGCGTGTTCACGGCGCAGCACGGTGGGGTCATGGCCGGCGTCGGGGGCGTCGGTTTGGAGGAAGACGCCCAGTTCGACGGCGGCGCGGCGCATCTGGTCGAAGGGGCCTCTGGTGCGGGGGCACTGCGGGGATCGTAGCCACTCGGCGAGATGGTCCCAGAGCAGGTCGCGCAGCCACCGCTGGGGAACGGCGGTGATGTTGAAGTGGCTCTGGGCGTTCTTGAAGCGCCGTCCGAAGTGATCGGTCTCCAGGAAGCCGGCGTCCTTGGTGTCCGAGGGGCTGTAGTAGACGCAGCGCAGACCGCTGACGATTTCCCAGATGATCTTGCGGACCTCGGAGTCCATCTGCTTGCGCGTCAGGTCTTTGTAGCCTCCGTCGTGCAGATCCATCAGGGACGTGATGCTGCCCCGCCAGCAGTACCTGACGAGATTCCTGATGCCGTTGGTGGTCCACTCGGAGTGCTGCGCGGACTGGGTATGGGCGTGCAGGCCCCACTGGATCTCGGCCCGCACCAGCGGGGGCAGGCAGTGGAGGTTGACCAGCCCTGGCTGCGTGACCGGCTCCGCAGTGGCGCACCAGGCGCGGAATGCCTCCTCGTCTCCGTAGGCCACCGGGAGCGGCCGGCCGTCCTTGAGGGGGCCGCGTAAGTTGTGCGACCGGGCGTCTCCGGGACGGTTGTCGATCTTGTACCGGTTCAGATGCTGCAGACACAGCCCCAGCGAAGTGCAGGCCAAAAACGAGCACCGCGCCTGGCACAGGCCGTAGCCGGGAAGCGGGCGCTGGGTACGGGACCAGTCCTCGAACCGGGCGCGGTCCATGCCGGCTGCCTCGCCGTACTGCCACCTGGTCTGGTGCTGCTGGCACAGCCGGGTGGTGGGGCTTACCGCCGGGCGGTTGGGACAGATCAGGCACCGGCCGTAGTCCACTCCCCGCGCGGCGGGGAGAGCGGTGGCCGCGTCCATGAAGGCTCGCTTGGTCTGCCCCGCCCGCTCGGCCTGCTCCCACTCCAGGTTGTGCGTGTTGCACAGGTTGTGGCTGACCCGACGGATACGCAGGCAGCCGTCAACAGCGCACTGCCAGGCGTAGACCGGGTGGTAAGGCGGGATGAAGATCAGCGTGTCGCGGAAGAGCGGGTCGAATGCGGGGGCCTCGATGAGGGCTGTGAGCAGTTCGAGCCGGTCGCGGCCGATGCGAGTGGTGTCGGTGCGGCCGGGAAGCAGCGTCAGCGGGATCACGGCCGTGTCCCCCACACCTGCTCCAGTGCCGCGGTGAAGACCGGGTCGTGGACGTCCACGTGGCCGTAGACCTGCTCGACGGTCGCGGCCGAGGCCCAGCCGCCGGCCTCCCGCGCGATCACCGCGTTGCCCCGTGCGGCGTCCAGCACCGCGGTGGCGAAGCTGTGCCGGAAGGCGTGCGGGACCACCCGGCCGATCTGACCACGGGCTGCGGCCCGGCGCAGCATGCCGCGGGCCGCGGCGGTGGTCCATGGCTGGCCTCGGGAGGGGCCGTGCAGGCTGATCAGGAGCATGCCGTGAGCGCTCTGGGCGGGGTACTGGGTGGTGATGTACTCGAAGTAGGTGTGGATCATCGCAGGGCTCGCCCGCCGTACCGTCCCGCCGCACACAGTGTTGTCCTGCCAGACCCAGGGTGTCTTCGTCTTGACCCGAGCCCGGTTGGCGTTGTCCTCGCGGTGGCAGATGTGCACGTGCGGCCCCCGGCACTGACCGCACGCCGCCTGCTCGCGCAGGTGCAGGTCGACCAGACGCAGCCCGCACAGCTCACCGATCCGGAAACCGCCGTCGGCCAGCCACGTGACCACCATCCGGTCCCGCGCGCACGACACCGCCCCCAGCAGCAGATCCCGGGCGCCCTCGGGCAGCATCTTCGGATGCCGACGCACCCGTTCCGCCGGAGCCAGGGGGTTCGCGGGCATGCTGTGCAGGACGTGTCCGAGCATCGCCCGCCGCCTATCCGCCCGCGTCGGCAACCTCGTGACGCGCAGTACCTCCGCCAGTGCGGGGTTCACGCCGTGCATGCCAAGGTGAAGGTAGAAGCCCTTCAGACAGGCCGCTGCGGTCTTCAGTGCGCTGTGTCCGTAAGGGCGCTTGCCTTCCCGCCACGGCAGACCGAACGGCCCCGGGTAATCCGCCCCGAGGGCCGCCATGTAATGCCGAAGGTCCTCAAGCGACACTGCTCCTGTGTCCAGGCCCGCGAACCGCAGCCACCGCAGGTGATCCACCAGCACATACGCGTACGTACGATCCGTACCCGCCGCGCAGGTCCGCAGGAACCCGTCCGCCTCTGCCACGACCGAGCAGTCCGTGTCCACGATCGTGTAGGAAACCCGCCCGCCGACACGCACGATCTCCTGCACCCGTAACTCGCACATCACAAGCCGACCACCCACCCGCGCGCCGTCCCCTCCGAACCGGGAACCGCCCCGGCGGATCCCTCCGGCCCCGAGTCCACACCCCTCCCCCACACCGACGGACCACTCCGCGCGAACGTCACACACACCCAGGTGACGGTTGGTAAAGTCCGTCACCCTCACACGCCAGAATGCCCCCTCGGGTCACGTTGGCGGCAGGCATGCTCAGGGGCAGGCATGGCCGACGGACCGGTGGTTCATCCATACCGCCACATCGCACACCCGCAGCGCACTCACCGTCTCGGGTAGCCCGGCGGCCTGCCTCAGTTCCATCAGCTGGCGGTGCAACGCGGCCTGGTCCTCGCGCAGCGCGGCATGGAGAGCGAGCCAGAAGGACGGCGGCCGACCGACGGCACAGCGGACGATTCGGTCGTAGACGGGGAGCAAGCGGGGACGCTTGCGGGCCAGGACCTTCCCGGCGATGACCCAGTTGACCCCGTACTGCTCGCAGAGCAGATCCCAGGCCTGATCCGCCGGCGAGCCGTCGGCCACGACGACCGCGTCGGCGTCAACCATGTCGATGTCCCTGGGAATGGCGTGCAGCAGACCGGACAGCCGCGCGCCGAGGCGGCCCTCCAGAATGTCCAGCGCGACAGGCGCCGGAACGGTGACCGACAAAGTCTGCACCGCGACCAGGTCCTCCGCCGTGATCCGGTCAGCGACCTCCGGCCGGTCTCCCCCACCCGCCAGATGCTCGAACCGGCTCCCGGTGAACGGCATCCCGCCGGGCGGCAGACCGATACCGAAGTAACGCCGCAGGTCACTGATGACGCGCTCGGAACTCAGCAAGACGCGCAACCGCTGCCCCAACGGCGACAACGCTCCACCGGGAACACCGAACGCTGGGAGGGAAGTGGCCATGAGAACTCCGTCCTTCATCGAGATCGTGAGCGGGTGAGCGGCGCCAGATAGTCCTGTCCGAGAAGCATGCGGCGAACCGGTCGGTGGGTCGCGCAGGGGCACCGGCCATCAGCTGGTGGTGGAGTTCGGATGCGGCTGCGGCAGGGCGTTGACGAGTGGCCTGAGGGCACTGTCCAGCAGCCCAGCGTGTCGGGCTGGTGCGTCGGGCTGTACTCGCATGACGTGCAGGATGTGGTCGCGTACGGCGGCGTTGCGCAAGCTGCCGGACTGCTTGCTGCGCAGGATGTCGAGGAGGCTGGGGCCAGAGGCTTCCTGCAAGGCCTCGATCATCTCCAGTTCTTCGATGTCGACGATCTCCACCGGGTCCGTGTCCGGCTTCGTGAACAGCCCCTTCCTCCGGGCGCGTTCACGGATCACAGTCAGAGTGATGGGGTTGACGGGGAAGCCTTCCGGCAGCACGAGCAGCGGCAGGAAGCGACGGTCGCCCGGAGCAGGTGCACCGGTGAGGTCGGCCTCGTCGTCGCGCAGCGCTGTGATGGTCGCGTCGATCTGGTCAAGTTCCTCGACAAGCTTGTCGATGTCCTGGATCTGTGATTCACCGGGGACGGCGGTGCGGGCTTCGAGGCGTAGCTGGGTGGTGGTGACCTCGATAACGATCCAGGCGCCGGGATAGTCGATCGCGGCGTCGGCGATGCGCTGGCCTGGGGCGGTGTAGGCGGCCCTGAGGTCGGCGTCGTCGTATACACGGCGGGTGGTGCCTTCGTCGCGGGTGATCGTGTGCAGGACCTCGCTGACGTAGACCTCGCTGCAGTGGCGCAGGGTCTGTTTGGCCCGGGCGGCCATCTTGCGGTGGCCGGTGGGCTTGGTACGCCCCGGCGGCGGGAACTCGATGTCGAAGATCGGCAGCCACCCGAAGGGCCGGCTGATCAGGTGGCGGGGATCGAGGATCAGCAGCCGGTCCTCGGGCAGGCGGATCACGGGCCACTGCTGGAAGGGGTCGAAGGACCATTCGGTGCGCTGTTCGGGGCGTTCGCCGCGTACGGCCTCCCGCATGCCGGGCAGATCGTTGGTGATCAGCACCAGGACCGACTCGACGCGCTGCGCGGGCAGGGTCAAGCCAGCCAGTTCGCCCGGCTCGATGACGAACCGTCCCATCGTGGTGCGCAGCCACAGGTAGCCGGCGACGGCCGCCAGGTCCTCCAGGCGGACGCCGGTGCAGTCCTGGTAGGTCTGGCTGAGGTCGACGATTCCCGGCTCGCCGTGGCGTTCGGCGGGCATCTGCAGCCAGCGCCGCGCGTAGCGGGCGAGGACGCCGGGGACGGACCAGCTGCGGTGGAAGTGCTGGTTGGCGATGAGTTCGCGGCCCAGTGTGCCGGGCCGGTCCGTGATGACGCTCGGGCCGGGATCGGGATGGTGGCCCATGACCTGGGTGAGACTGAACAGAGCGCCGACGATGTCGCCGTCGGGTAGGTCGTCCGGCACGGTGTCCGGGGATACCTCCATGGCCCTGCGGGCCAGCAGCATGAGGGCCTGGGGCACGAGCAGCCTGCGGGTCTCGTCCCGGAGCAGGTTCCGAACACGGCTGCGGACCGGCTCATCCAGCCACTCGCCAGCAAAGTGCGCCTCGACGGCCTGCACGGACACGCCCGGAAGCTCCAAGGCGTTGAGCACCTGGGCGCAGAACCGTATGACGCCTTCAAGAGGAAGGCGCTCCAGCTGGCGCACGGCGTAGTCGGCAGGCAGCTCGAACCCGAAGATCTCATCGGGCGTGAGGTACGCCGCGCCCAGGTCGATGGGCGCGGGCGGCACGGTGGTGGCGGGTACCAGCAGGCCGCTGGGGTGCTCGTTCCACCGGGGCACGAGAGCCGTCGCAGTGGATCCCTGCAACACCGGGTGCCCGGCCGAAGGGTTGGTGGCCAGATAGCCGGTACGCAAAGACGCAGGCTCGGCATCCGTGAACATCCTGCTCAGCGTTTCGATCTTCTGGGCGATGCCCTCCGCGGCGTCCATCGGCACTCCCGTCGTGCGTGTGACCACTTGCCATGGACTACCGGCTGCCAGTGAGCCTTTTCCAACCTCAGTTCGAGCCGGTGAGGTGGAGGGTGAGGACTGCCTGGACGAGGTGGGTGATGCGGGTGGTCGAGCAGCGGAGTTTGCGCAGGAGGCGCCAGGTCTTGAGGGTGGCGATGGCGGGTTCGACGAGGGCCCGGATCTTCGCGTGGGATCGATTGACGGCCTGCTGACCTGTGGAGAGCGTCTCCCAGCGACCCCAGCAGGGGGTGCGGACCGTGCCTCCGGCGCCTCGGTAGCCCTTGTCGGCCCAGCACTTGATGCCGGCATCGGCGAGGGTGTCGATGATGCCGTGCTCGCGGGCGGCGCGGACGTCGTGGATGGCGCCGGGCAGGGCTGGTGAGGCCCAGAGCAGTCGGCCTGCCGGGTCGGCCAGGACCTGCACGTTCATGCCGTGCTTCTTGTGTTTGCCGGAGTAGAAGGGCCGGTCCGCGGCGATCCGGTCCGTCGGCAGCAGCGTCCCGTCCAGGAGCACGAACGCCTTCGTCGATGCGCTCTGTACAGCCTCGGCAAGGCTCGGTGCGAGAGCGGCCAGGACGTCCACGGCCTCGGTGATGTAACGGTAGGCGGTCGTGGTCCCGATGCCGAACCCGGCCGCGAGCTGGGCGTACGGATGCCCGTTGCGCAGGTGGGCGAGTGTGAGCAGGGCCTGCCGGTCGGCGCTCAGCCGGCGCCACCGGCTGCCGATCGCGCGGCGGCGTTCCCGGAGACGGGCAGTGAGGAAACGAAGGTGCGAGCTGGACAGGTCCAGCCCGGACGGGTAGACAAGCACGTGAAGCCTCTGGCGGAACGGGTGATCTTGGTCGTGAACCCGTCTACCAGGGGCTTCACTCGTCTGTCACCCCAACTACCGTACCGAATCTGCAGGTTGGAAAAGGCTCACTGGCTGAAGGGCACGCTGCGCGCGTCCTTCCGGCTCGTCGAGCCCAGCGACGCCGCCCGTCACGGAATCGTCGGGCCCGGCGACGCCGCCTCTCACCAGGCGTGTCCCCGGCTGGAGTACCTGGTCTCCGTGATCGCGGTGCACACCGGCAACGGCTTCCTGGCCTTCCCCCGGGGCGGGGAGTTCCACCTCGACTCGCACTGGGGGTAGGGGGGGTGACGGTCTCGGCATGTCAACGAGGGGGAATCCAGAGGCACTCGGCCGCTCCTGTGCGCCGGCGCCCTCGCAGGGCGCTCCCCCGCGTCCAGCAGGCCCTCGACGCGCTCAGGGGACGCAGAAGCAAGCACTCGCCAAGATGGTCACGCCCGCTGCCTTGGCCGGGCCCGGATGCCCTGTGCCGGTGGGTGCCGTCGTACAACATCACCAGCCAACGGGCCGGCCGATGAGCGTTGCAAGGTCATCCGTATCGAAGCGCCTACGGGTAGCGTCGCCGACACGGATGCCCGCGCAGGGTGCAGGTGGTGACGGGCCGCACAGATGATCCGTGCGGCCCGTCTGCCATTCGCCGGTGCTGGTCAGATACGCCGCAGGGCAGCGATCTTGTGGTTGGCGGTGTTGATGGCCCGCTCCAGCGCGACGCGGGCGAACTCCTGCTTCATGGCCTGGGTCATGAGTGTGTGTGCTTCGGCGTAGACGATCCCGGCGGTCGACGGCGGCTCGGGCAGCGCGGTCTCGACGTAGGACTCCGCGCACTCGACGACGCGCTCGAGTTCGGTCCTGATGCACTCGGTGTGCTCGATGCGGCCGCTGATGGCGTTGGCCAGACGCGTGATCTCGGCGAAGTCGGCCTTGCAGCTGGGCGTGCGGGCCAACCGGCACTGCTCCGTGTACAGCCCGTCGAGCGTCGCGGCGGGGCCGGCGAGTTCGGCGGTCTCCTCGTCCTTGCGGCGGATCGCCTTCGTCCAGGCGAGTACCCGCTTGTGGTGGATGGCCGTGAGGGTGCCCAGTGAGCCGGTAACGAGCGAGGAGGCCGCCGTCACGAACACGGTGGTCTGGCTGGGGTTGCTGATGAAGGAGCTGAGCAGCATTGCTTCTTTCCTTGGGTCGGAGCCTGGGCCGCACGCCCGCAAGCGGGGTGGTGAGTGCGGCTGTGAAGCTGGCGGGTCCAGGTGATGACAGGTCAGGCGCTGATGGCGCTGTCGTGGAGCGCGTCCAGGTCGTGGACGATGAACTTACGGTATCCGGCGTCGATCGTGCCGTGGCGCCGGAGGCTGCTGATGGCGTTCTCCACGGTGGAGACGCCCAGTTGGAGTGCCGCGGCGAGGTCCTTCTGGCTCGGGCCGCTGATGGTGGTGCGGCGAGTGACGGTGGGGTCGGGGATGCCGACGGTTTCCGCCAGGTGCGCCAGGAGCGTGCTGACTCGCTGGAAGGAGGCCTGCGCGAAGGTGGCGTAGACCCGTTCGTCCTGCCGGTTGCGGTCCTCCAGGCTGCGCAGCAGCGCCAGTTGGACCTCGGGCCGCTTGCGCTGCAGAAGGTGCATGTAGCTGACACGCCAGGGGATGACGTAAGTCTTCGACAGGCACGTCGTGGTGACGGAGGAGGCCGGCTCGATGAGCTTGGCCTCCCCGACGATCTCGCCGATGCCGCGGAAGCGGACGATCGAGGGAAGCCCTCGTGCCGAACCGAGCGGGAAGCGCTCCTGGCGGACACATCCCTGCACGATGATGAAGACGTCCTGGTCGTCGGGGCCCAGAGGGAGCGGCATGTCCCGGCCGAAGGAGCGGATGCGCTGGTCCCAGTCCTGGCTCATCGACGTCCAGGTGAGCGTGGGCAAGTGTTTGAGGAAGCTGCCCGATGGCATGGCGGCGCGGCCCAGGAGCAGGTCGTTGAGGCGAGGCGCTCCCGCTTTGATGGGCATCTGTCACCCCTCCTTGTGGCAGGGGAGGCGCCGGGCAGGGAGACAAGCCCGGTGGGAGGTGGCGAGGTGACGCGGTGGCAGCCCATCGTTGCGGCGGCGGATGCGGCGGGTACGCACGATGAAACTACCGCTGGCGGCGGTACGCATGACGGTCCGAGTCCCTTACGTGTGGCGGGTGGGTGCGCCCCCATACCGGCGGGCGCACCCTGGTGGGTCCAGCGCCCCCTCCCGTGGAACTCCGTCCGGCATGGTGCTGTGTGGTGTGCTGGAACGGCGCCGGGCGAGAACGTCAGGCAGTAAACGTACCCCCAGCAGAGACAAAATCGCCAGTCACGCAAGGGACTAGTGGACGGCTTTCCCGGCACACAGACCCCACCGCGAGGGTTTTTCCGGCGCGCCCCCGTAAAAGGCGAAAGTGACGCAGGTCACAGAATCCTGGAATTCTGAGCCGCAGCGCATGAATGGCGATATGCGATGCTGCTATTTTGGGCATATTCCCTGACATGCGCGCAGCGAGTATCAGATGAGCGCGGGGGAACCCAGGTGAACGCCCCCCCATAAGGCGGAAGGCCCCAGAGCACCACACCCCAGAGCCTTCCAATGGATCTGGACCCACCAAGGCTCAGATCGCCGTTACAGTTAACCACTGGTCACCGGCCAAGGACACGCCGAACCAAATCTCTCCGCCTCAGAAACCCCAACAAGAGGGAAACCCGGGGTCCTGTCGGAGTACAGCCTCCGCTGCGGGATGCGAGACGAGCACCGGTCTCGTTTGTCCGCTTTGACGGTTTGGCTGCTTACGCTCCCCTGCCGGCCCGATGCCGTCGAGAGCCGAAGGATTACTCCCAGCCATTTGTGATCAACGTTTCACCACGTCTCACGAGTAAGCAAGGACACCCTAACCCGGCACAACCCCAGGCCAAAGGTTCGACCCTAGAACACAAGGCCGAACACGCAACTTCCCATAATCGACCAATGAGGCGCATGGGAATTGGCGAGCACATTGAAGAAGTAATTCCCTGGACGGATTCCCCGGAAGGAAAAATAACCTTTCTGACGCTCGCCTTTCCTCTCCGCCTCCGGTGCCGGCTCCGGACGTCATGTCGATTCATAGCCTTGACTGCACGGCAGGAGGCACAAGCACGCCCTCATGACGCCCCGGTGCGCAGAAACTTTCCTGCCGTCAGATTTGTTCGGTACGGCGCGAGTTACCGTCACGCAGCGCCACGGAAGGAAGCGAACGTCACATGAAGCGCACACATGGTGACACTTGGTGAGTGTCCCGGAGTGCCCTGCCCCACAGACGGGCGGCCGGGCCGCAGCGGGACGGCTACCGTGCCCCGCTCGCCGTATGCGCGGACCGACGGATGCTGCCTGCACTCCCGCCGGGGACCGCAGACAGCGGCCCTCGCACCGCTGCCGGCCGACACCGGCTGTGGATCAGGTGATGCGCACGCTCGGCGGGACCGCCCGGCGCGGGCGCGCCGGGACGAGCCGTCGACCGGACGGCCACCCTCTGCAGTCCCTCCAGCGGGCAGGTCACCGCGGCCTTCGCGGGCGTCGCGAAGTACTACGGGACCGGTGTCGGCATCTGCCCGCCGCGCGGGAACCGCAAGGGCATGGTGGACAAGGCCAACCACACCGCGGCGGCGCAGCGCCGGCGGCCGGACCGTTCCGGACCACCCGACGGCCAAGCAGGCCCGGTCCGGGCCCGGCAAGCCCCGCCTTCCGCATGGACGAACGCCGCCGCAAGGCCGACGGGATGCCCCTCACCGTCGCAGAACTTCGCCGCAGGTGCGCTTCACCGCCCAGGGCGTCAACGCCCGGCACCCACCAGATCTGCGCGTTCTTGCGGCTCTTGCTGAAAGGCCGCTGGATGCTCCCGCCCATCGCAGACGAGCGGCTCTGCCGGGCGGCCCTCCCCTTCCCACTGCCTGGCAGCCAGGGCCCTCACCAGCATCTCCGCCCGGTAGGGGTCCGACGCACCAAGGGCCCCCGCCGCCTCCACGGCCTCCTCCAACAGGGCCAGCCGCCCCTCACGCAACTCCCCTACCAGAAGCGACGCGCTCGCCTCCACCAGGACGTACGCCAGCCTCGACCCCTGCACCTCCGGCTCGGCCCACGCCAAAAGACGGCAAATCCACAGCCCCTCGGCACCACGCACCACCCACCGGTCGGCACTGAACAGCCCGACCCTCGCCAGACCGGCGAAGCAGAACGTTTTCCCGCGGGAGACGGCTCATGGGCTGCGGGCCGCGGAGCGCGTCAGCAGCTCGACCACCTGATCGTGCCCAGTGCCGGAGCGGGCGTCCCGGATGAGCCGGTCCCGGGCGGGCGTGCGGGGCGGGTCGGTGACTTCAAGGCAGCGCTTTGAGGTCCAAGCAGCGCCACAGGCGCATGGAGCGCACCAGCAGGGCACTGCGCACCATGTGTGCCGGCGGTGTAAGCCCAGCACACATGGTGCCCGGCCTCTTCGTCGGTAAGACCGTTGGGCCGCCCCAGCGGCGAGCGCCGCTCTGCTGACGCCCGCTGGTCTCCTGCCCGAAGACGATGCAGGCGACATCCACGCCATGCCGGTACAGCGCCTCCACCAAGCCGAGGCACCCCTCGGGGGGCCGGAACGCGCCCCCCCGCAGGCGGCAGCCGTGCAGGAAGGCAAACGCGGACACCGGGAAACCCACGGTGCGGGACCGGACACCCCCAGAGGCACCTTCCTGGGACCAGCACCGCCGCGCCACCCTGGACCTGCGATGCGGCCATTGATCAGGATGACGAAACCGGCTGCCCATTCAATTCCCGACCCGCTGAACTCGACGGTGCAAGGCGGCCACCAAGCCCTTGGCCGCCGCCTGATTCACACACCGAACCGATGAGCGGAGACGAGAGCCAGTGTTCAAGAAGAAGATCAGTGCGCGCCTGGGAACGGCAGGAACGGCAGCGGTCCTCAGCGCTCTGGGCGCGTTCGGCGGACAGGCGAGTGCCGGCCCTGTGCACCCCGGCAGTGTCACACCCGCCTCCGTGGTGTTCGAACCCTCCTCCGTGGTGACCGACGCCAGCTGCAAGGGGTGGATGAACACAGAGAAGCAGAACGGCAACTGGTTCGCGCAGGGGCTGGTCCAGTCCTGGAACGGCCAGTCGTGCCACATGTACCTGGAGCGCAAGCACAACGGCACCTGGACCATGGTCTCGTCGGTGCACCACGTCGCCGGCAGCGCCGACAACACGGGCTGGTACTGGGACGACTCCGGCTACACCTCACGCGTCTGCATCTACAACGAAAACGGCTCCCAGACATGGAAGTGCGGCGGCGCCGTGTGACGCGTACTCAAGGCGGTAAGAGGCCACGGCACCCTGACCGCCGTCTCACTTCTGCGACGGCGGCAGGACACACGCCCCGCGGAACGGATGGCAGAGTTCCAGCGCCCGGCATCGGGAGCGTGGGTCCCGACCGTGGTCGAAGCCCCACGCTCCAAGCTGCACATCCGGGAAATCAGGCACCGCTCCATCCAGACAGCGGAACCGGCCCCTCCCTTACTTCACCGTCCAGGGAGTCAACACCCACCCACAGAGTCATGCGCGTCCTTGCGGCTCTCCTTGAAGGGCCGCCCGGTGCTCCTGCCCGCCGGGCGCCCCTCAAGTTCCCGCTGCCTGCCAGCCAGGGCCCTCGCCAGCATCTTCGCCCGGTAGGGGTTCGATGCTCCGAGGGCCCCCGCCACCTCCACGGCCTCGTCCAGCAGCGCCAACCGTCGCTCAGGCAACTCCCGCACCAGCGATGATGCGCTTGCCTCCACCAGCACGTACGCCAGCTTCGACCCGTACACCTCCGGCTCCACCTGCGTCAGAAGCCGGTAGATCCACAACCCCTCGGCACCGCGCACCACCCGCCGGTTGGCCCTGAGCAGCCTGACCCTCGCCAGCACAACCACGTCCTGATCCATCGATCCCCCTCGTCTCGCCCACCCCCGGCCGGTGCACGTCACACGGCGAGACAGCACGGCGAACGCGTCGGCAGCCGAGAACGACTGCCGACACGCTGGCCGGAGAATGGATGACGATGAGTGTGGCGCGCGCGCCAACTGCCCACAAGGCCGAACGGACGTGCGCTGCGTCCTACCGAGACCACCACCGAACAGGCATAACGGACCTGACACTCGCGCAAGGCCCGCCTGGCACCCCTGACTCAGACCCAACCACGGCATCTCGTGCACGGAGCACCCGCCTTATGAGACGCGCTGAAGCGCAGCCCGAGCCCTCCCAGCAGTCAGGGCCTCACCATCGGCCTGTCTGTCGAGATGTACAAGGCAATCCCGCCCAGCACAGCCACGCGCGCCATACGCGAGTAGCAGGAGGTTCTGACCAACTCAATCCCCGGTTCAGCCGCCTGCCGGGCAACCCCTGCACCCGGCCGCCGTGGGCTGCGGCAGTCACGTGCCGACGCCGCTGCGCGGTGAAGGACCCGGAGCGTTCGGCGAGCATCGTGAGGACTTCGTCGCAGACGGCGTCCACCGCCTGGTGCTCGATACCGGTGACAATCCCGAGCCGCCACACACGTCCCTACCCGTCTTCGTCCTTCCACTGCCAGCTGATCAGGTCGGAAGCGACGACCAGGTCCACGGTGAGGTCGAAGGTGAAGTTTCCCCGTGATCTCGGACACGTGATCGTTATGCCGCAAGGGCGTGCTGATGCCGCTGTCTGGTCTCGGCCAGGGTGAGGTAGCCAAAGGTCTTGTGCTTGCGCAGGCGGCGGCGGTTGTAGAAGGTCTCGATGAAGTTGAAGACCTCCGCGCGGGCGGTGGCCCTGTCGGGCCAGGTGCGAGTGCCGATTTCTTCTTTGAGCAGGGCCCAGAAGCTCTCCGCGGCGGCGTTGTCGAAGCATGATCCGGTGCGTCCGCAGCTCTGCCGCAGCCCCAACTTCCCTGTTCTTTCTCGGAACTGGGCCGACGTATATTCACTGCCGCGATCGCTGTGGATCACGCAGCCGAGCTCCAGTCCGCCCCGGCCGTGTGCCATGTCGAGTGCATCGACGACGAGCTCGGCGCGGTGGTGGTCGGCCATCGCGTAGCCGACGACCTCGCGGGTGGCCAGGTCCAGCCAGCAGGCGAGGTAGAGCCAGCCCTCGGCGGTGGGCAGGTAAGTGATGTCGCCCACCAGCCTGGTCCCGGGACGCTCGGCACGAAAGTCACGGCCGATCAGGTCCGGGGCCGGCTTCGCCTTCACATCCGGCCGCGTCAGCGAACGCCTCTTGCACCGGCTGATGCCGCGGATGTCGCGCTCACGCATCACGCGGGCGACGCGCTTGCGGTTCACCCGTCGGCCCAGGCGGCGCAGTTCGGCGTGGATGCGCGGGACACCGTAGGTGTGGCGGGAGGCGATGTGCAGCACGGTGATCTCGTGCGCGAGCGCGTCGTCGGCGGCCTGACGAGCGCGGCGGGCGGCCTCGCCCTCGCACCAGGCGTAGTAGGAGGAGCGGGCGACCGTCAGAACCCGGCACAGCAGGACGATCAGGTAGGCCGCCTTCTCCGCGTGGATCAACCGGTAGAGCTCGCTCACCGGTCGTTCTCCTTCACGAAGAAGGCCGTCGCTTTTTTCAGGATCTCGATCGTCTGCTGCTGTTCACGGACCTCCTTGCGCAGCCGCTTGAGCTCCTCGCGTTCGGCGCTGGTCAGCTCACCGGACTCGCTCTCGCCCCGGTCCGCTTTGGCCCGGCGGTACCAGCCGCGCAAGGACTCCCAGCTGATACCGAGCTCCCGGGCGACGGCGGTGACCGTCTTGCCCGAGGAATCGACGAGCGCGATCGCGTCCCGCTTGAATTCCTCGGTGTACCGCTTCGTGTACTTGCTTCCCACCTGGTGCTACCTCCTCTGGAACCTCAAGATCCCAGTCTCCAGGTGTCCACGATCAAGGGGAAGCTTCACCTCCCACCCCACCCTCTTGACGAACTTGCAATCGAAGAATCCTTGTTCGGTATCACGAGTTGCCCTTCCCGATCCCCTGGCGAAGGGCAAGCTGGCATGTCAGAATACAGTTTCGCATGTGTGCACAGTTGGGGGATCGGTGACCACGGAGACAATTCGACTACGTGTTTTCGCTTCGACCGAAGACGATTCCGCGGATGACTTTCTGGCCTCACTCCGAGAAGCAGGACTGGAGCCCAGAACTGTATATGCGCGAGGTAGCGCGCCCCTTGGAGAGATGCTGATCACCGCTACTGCAGGCGCTCATGCGGTGGTGTATGTGATTAATTCGCTCCGTCGAACGCTTCGTCGCGGCGTTGTGATCGACGCGCTGGATCAACAACTGGTGATCAGGGCTGACCCAAGCCTTTCTCGCGGAATGGTAATCATCCGATCTCAGGATGGAGAAGTAACCTTCCGTGATGGAGAGGGAATCCCGGAGTCTCTACTGTCGGCCGTGACCAACCGAAGTACGGCTGACGGACAGGGCGAGCGGCCTGGATCGGCTGGTGTGAATTGAGCGATGCACGCGACTATCCTGTCAGTGAATTTTTCACTGACGCACAGAACCCCGAACTTGCACGTGAAGCATTGAGTCTCTGTCGCGCTTTCCATGACCCCCGATACATAAAGGCCTGGACGTCGAACATTGACGCCACTACTGGTTGGCAGCGTCATTTCGAATGGAACGCTGATGTGCGAATCCAACTCGACCGACTCCTTATGGCTTCATGGGTGGAAAACGACCGGACGGCCAGGGAGATGGCATCCCAGGTGGAGGGCTTTCTGCTCCCGTCCTTCGCTTTGGAGTCCCAGGTTTTCGAAAATCCTGGAAACTCCCCGGGCTATATCATCGGAATATCGCCGGTCGCGGTAAGCCTGACCACGGATATAGCATGGCACCTCTCCGTTGCGTACCGGCACGTCGAAGATACCTACGTGGCCGTGGATCGGAATGCCAGTGCTGTCCTCGATGTCATCGTTCTGGCTTACCTGAGGCTCCTGTCGTCCGGTGTTCGCCAGGGCGCCGCGAAGGCACCCCTCATCGGAGGGGTGCCTTCTGCCTTTCTGCCGCTAACCGCGGGTATTTTCGACGAGCAAATTTGGCTCGATGCGGTCGGAGAATACGACCCCAAAATGTTGATGCCGCTCGGTAGGATCTCCACAGGAAGACGCAGGTTGCAAAGTTTCCTCGAGCGCATGAATGACTTAACAAATGCAGCTGCCTGGATTCACCCAGTTAGTCAACCTAGGGCTGTCTGGAGTGCGGCATTGCGGTTCTCGCTCGCCCACGAGATGGCCCACATTCAGGGTGGTCACCTCATTGGATTACCGGAAGATGACCTTCCTGTAGGTGAGGGGGAACCCGAAACGACTTCTGTGCAGTACGACAAACGGGAAGTGGAAGCAGATCGCGCCACATTCACGGCCAGCCTCGACGCCACCATCGCAGAGGCAGGTGAAAGTCAGCGTACGCCCGGACTGTTCAGACTCCACACGATCGCTGGCGCCAATGTCGCGTCCCAGCGCAGAATCGGAAAGGACCTCAAGGAGGGTTTTGAGATAGCACAATTGGCTGCAATGCCGATGAAGGCCAGAGAGGAACTACGCTGGGATGGACACTCTGGGGCCATCGCTGTCCACAGGGCGACAGAGGCATTCGAGTCCTTCTACTCGGCGATGTTGATGCTTGCGTGCCTCTCTGCATGGAACGGGGAAGAGCATCGGGCGGAACGATTGATGAGATCCGCCCAGCGACGCTTTCATATGCGGACCCATGTGCAAGCCGCAAGAGAACAGGTCCTGTCCGCCAAGTACGGGCACAAACTGTGGAATCAAAAAGATCTCGACTATCGAATCATTCACGACCACTTCGTTACGCACGTGACTGAGGATCTCTTTCCCAGGATCTGACAATTCCTGCTACTAGCATCGGGAATTCAAAGTCTGGCGAATGTGATCCTTTTTCGACATCGCGCTGATTGCGTGATGAAGGACGTGAACGACCTTCACGATGTCGGTGATTCGATTAGTGGCTGCAGCAGAGTTTCGCAGGATGCGCCAGCCCTTATTCACTTACAACGGCTAACACGATGAGCTGAGTTGTCGGTGGGTGATCAGACAGCAGGCGAGCTTGAGGAAGGCTTCGTGGATGTCGGCTCGGCGTTCCCAGCGGACGCGAAGGCGGCGGAAGCCGTGGAGCCAGGCGAAGGTCCGCTCGATCACCCAACGGTAGGTGCCCAGGCCGGTGCCGTGCCGGGTGCCGCGGCGGGCGATGGCGGGGACGATGCCGCGGGCACGGACCTGGTCGCGGTAGATGTCGTGGTCGTAGCCGCGGTCGGCGAACAGTGAGTCCGGCCTGCGTCTGGGGCGTCCCGGTCGGCCGCGGACGGGCGGGACGGCGTCCAGCAGCGGCAGCAGTTGGGTGACGTCGTTGCAGTTGCCGCCAGTGAGGAGGACCGCGAGCGGGGTGCCGTGCCCGTCGGTGATCAGGTGATGCTTGGAGCCGGCCCGGCCCCTGTCGACCGGCGACAGGCCCGTGTGGAGCCCCCTTTTAGACGTCATTTCACTTGGCCAGTCGGCGGTGACATATGAGAGTCGCGGCGATGGCTGTGAAGGCAAGGAAATGTTCCGGCTTGCGCTCGTAGCGGCGGTGCAGGCGGCGGCAGCCGGACAGCCAGGACACGGTCACCTCCCCCACCCAGCGGTGCCGGCCCAGCCGCCGGGACGACTCGATGCCCTTGCGGGCAAGGCGGTGCCGGATGCCGCGAGCCATCGCCGCAGGTGGCGGTAGTCGTATCCCTTGTCACCGTGCAGCTTGGCGGGCCGTCGGCGTCGCGAGCCGCGACGTGAGCGGATGAGTGGGATGCCCCGGACCAGCGGGATGAGTGCCTGGCTGTCGTGGAGGTTGGCGGCGGAGATGCCGACCGACAGAGGCAGGCCCTGGCGGTCCACGATGAGGTGGATTTTCGACCCCTTCTTGCCGCAGTGGGTCGGATTCGGTCCCGTCAGCTGCCCCCTTTGAGGGCCCGGACGCTTACGGAGTCGATCGCGCACCGCGACCAGTCCAGCTCACCTCGGGCACCGAGTTCATCCAGGACCAGGCGGTGAAGCTTGGCCCACACCCTGGCCTCGGTCCACTCGGTGAACCGGCGGAAGGCCGTCACGCCCGACAGCCCGAAGCCTTGTGGCAGTTGGTTCCAGGTGCAGCCTGAGGTGGCCACGAAGACGATGGCAGCCAGCACCTCGCGGTCCCCTCGCCGCCGGTGCCCTCCACCCTGAGGGCGGACCGGCGCCGGCGGCACCACCCGCTGGAACAACGTCCACGGGTCTTCCGGCGCCATCCGCTCGACAAGCGCAGCAGTCATCGCCCCAGACTGCCGCAAGATCACGCCAACTGAAATGGCGTCTTACTCCGATCGTGGCCGTAGGCTCTGTCGCCGACGCAGTGCTGGACGGATTGCTCCTCGGTATCTTTCCGGACCTCGTCCTCATCCCCGCCCCAGCTAGCCCCTGTCCGGCAAATCATTGCCCGCGGCAGGTGAGCCCGGGCAGTGATCCACCGGACGCGACCGGGGAGGGGGCGTCAAGCACATGGAGAACTGGGCGACGTACTCGTCGAAAGGCTCGATGCCGACTTCCGCACGAAGTTCGTCCATGCGCTCGGGCTCTTCACAGGGCCACGGAACCGGCGCCCCGTCCTTCACGCCGGCGATCTGAGTTCCGTAGATCTGCTTGCGGCCCTCGTTGACCAGCGTGCGGTCGCGCAGGAAGGCCAGCTCGCGCGGGCTGGCCGAGCCTGTCGACACCGCCTGCTGCATCAGCTGGAGGGCGCGACGCTGAACGTCGAGCTGCCGGTCGGCGTGCTGAGCGATGAGCCACGCCGCGCGTGCGGCCTCCTCGCCGACCAGTTCCGCCGTCGGCCAGCCGTATTCGTCCATGATCTCGCCCAGCCGGTCACCGTGCCGGGCGGTCAGTCGCCGCCAGGCCAGCTGCTCAGCAGGGTCGTCGCTGTTCGCGCGGACTGCCAACCGGTGATCGGCCGCAGCCATATCCGTGAGTTCCGCCGTCAGCGAGGCAACGCCTTGCGCCACTCTCAACTCCCAAACTGGTTCAGTGTTTTGTGTCCGCCCGCAAGCCTAGAGTTGCAAATCGGGTGTAAAGATCATTCCGGAGAACGGTGACAGGCACCTCGCCGCATAGGGATAATGGATCTACCCTCGGAGCCAGAGCCGGATCGCTGCGACGGTCACGGTGCCCTGGAAGACATAGCCACGCTTGTCGAACCTTGTGGCAACGGCCCGGAAGTTCTTGAGGGCGTTGATCGTGTGCTCGACTTCGTTTCTGCGCTTGTAGATCGTTTTGTCGAAGCCGGTGAGCCGTCCGCCCTTGCTGCCGCGGCGTTGCGGTTGGCCTGCAGGTCGTCGGACATGTCGTCGCGCAGGTGCTCCCCAGCGCGGATGGTCCCCCGGACGCGACACCGGGCAGGTTCCGGCTCAAGTGCTCACCGCGCCCGCGGGGATGGTCCCCTCATCCGGCCCCGCGACGCTCCACAGCGGCTGCTCCCCGCGCCCGCGGGGACGGCCGCCCGCTCCTCGGCCGTGGCCTGCTCCCCGCGCCTGCGGGAATGGCCCCTCGGGAACCTCGCCCGGGGCGACCACGGGGACTCCGCGCGGGTAGGAGCTGATCGTCTCGGCCACGATGCGTCCGGCGGCCGACGAAGGCAGCGATGCGCCGGTCGATGCTTATCCCACCGTCGCTTCCGCGGTCCGAAGGTCGCGGTGGATGGGCGTCCGGGAGTCGGTCAGGGGCACGCCGGTGCCACCCCGCCTGGCGGCGACGATCTCCGCCACGATCGACAGGGCGGTCTCCTCGGGCGTACGGGCACCGAGGTCGAGGCCGATCGGAGAGCGAAGTCTGTCCAGTTCCCGCGCACTCACCCCCTCGGCCCGCAGACGCCTGTTGCGGTCCTCGTGGGTGCGGCGCGAGCCCATCGCGCCGACGAACGCCACCGGCATGCCGAGGGCCAGCTTGAGCAGAGGGATGTCGAACTTGGCGTCGTGGGTGAGGACGCACAGAACCGTGCGGGTGTCGGTCGCGGTGCGCCGCAGGTAGCGGTGCGGCCAGTCCACGACGACCTCGTCGGCATCAGGGAAGCGGGCCCGGGTGGCGAAGACCGGGCGGGCGTCGCACACGGTCACGTGGTAGCCGAGGAACTTGCCGGCCCGTGCCAGCGCCGAGGCGAAGTCCACCGCCCCGAAGACGATCATGCGTGGTGGCGGCACGTTCGACTCGACCAGCAGGGTGAGGCCGCCGGGGCAGTGTGAACCGTCCGTCGATATCTCCACCGTGCCGGTACGGCCCGCCTCCAACAGGGCGCGGGCCTCGGCCGTCGCCGCGCGATCCAGTTCCGGGTGACCGCCGAGAGCGCCTTCGTGCGCGCCGTCGTGCCGCAGTAGCAGGGCCCGGCCCAGGAGTGCGGCCGGGCCGCGAGCGACCCGGGCGAGAGCCGCCGGCCGGCCCTGCGCGGCGGCCGCCACGGCCGCCGCGAGGACCGTCCGGGCGGGCTCCTGGCCGGACACCGGAGTGACCAGCACCTCGATCGTGCCGCCGCAGGTCAGTCCGACGGCGAAGGCGTCCTCGTCGCTGTAGCCGAACCGCTCGAGCACGCTCTCCCCGGTGCGCAGCGCCTCCAGGCACAGGTCGTACACCGCGCCCTCGACGCAGCCGCCGGAGACCGAGCCGATCACGGTGCCAGCGCTGTCCACGGCGAGGGCGGCGCCGGGGCCGCGCGGTGCGCTGCCGCCGACGGCCACCACGGTGGCGACGGCGAACTCCCGGCCCTCCGTGATCCACCGGTCCAGCTCCCCGGCCAGCTCAAGCATCGAGCGCTCCCGTCGCCGAGGTCAGGACCCGGTCCGGCCGGATGGGCAGGACCCGGTGGCGCACGCCGGTCGCGTGCCAGACCGCGTTGGCGACGGCGGCCGCGGCGCCCACGATGCCGACCTCGCCGATGCCCTTGATCCCGACCGGGTCGTTCGGGTCGGGGTCGTCGATCCAGTCGGCCTCGACGTGCGGGATGTCGGCGTGGGTGGCCACGTGATAGCCCGCGAGATCGGCGCCGACGTGGCCGCCCGAGGCGCGGTCCCGTACGGCCTCCTCGTGCAGCGCCATGGAGATGCCCCAGATCATGCCGCCCACGAGCTGGCTGCGGGCGGTGAGCGGGTTGACGATCCGGCCCGCCGCGAATATCCCGAGCATGCGCCGCACGCGCACCTCGCCAGTGGTGACGTCCACGGCCACCTCGGCGAACTGGGCTCCGAAGGAGTGGCGCTCGGCGGGCGCGAGCGAGCCGATGGCCTCGGTGGTGTCCGAGCGCACCGTGATGCCTTCCGGGGGGATGTCGGCGCCCGGAGCCAGTGTGTCGCGCAGTTCCGCGGCCGCGGCGGCGACCGCCCAGGACCAGGAGCGGGTGCCCATGGAACCGCCGGCGATCATCGCCGGTCCGAAGTCGCTGTCACCGATGCGGACGCGGACCCGCTCCGGGGGCACGTTCAGCGCATCGGCGGCGACCAGGGTGAGTGCGGTACGGGCGCCGGTGCCGATGTCGGCCGCGGCGATCCGCACGGTGAAGCCGCCGTCCGGGTACGCGGTCACGGTCGCCGTGGAGGGCGCCGCTCCCGCGGGGAAGGACGCCGCCGCGGTGCCGGTGCCGAGCAGCCAGCGGCCGTCCCGGCGCAGGCCGGGGCGCGGGTCCCGGTCCGCCCAGCCGAACCTGCGGGCGCCCTCCCGGAAGCAGGCGGCCACGTTGCGGCCGGCGAACGGCAGGCCGGACACCGGCCCCCGCTCGGGGTCGTTTCGCAGCCGCACCTCGACCGGGTCGATGCCGCCCTTCTCGGCGAGTTCGTCGAGCGCCGCCTCCAGTGCGAAGGAGCCCGGCGCCTCACCCGGGCCTCGCATCCACGTCGGGGTGGGCACGTCGAGCCGGACCACACGGTTGGCGGTGTGGTGGGCGGCGGCGTCGTACATCACCCGTGCCACCCCGGCGCTCGGCTCGACAAACTCGTGCACGGTGGAGGTGAGGCTGAGGGAACTGTGCTCCAGCGCGCGCAGCCGCCCCTCGGCGTCGGCGCCGAGCCTGACCCGCTGGATGGTGGGACTGCGGTAGCCGGCCAGCGAGAACATCTGGCGGCGGGTCAGGACGACTCGCACCGGGCGCTGCAGTATGGTCGCGGCCATCACGGCGGCCACCTGGTGGGCCCGTACGCCCTTGCTGCCGAAGCCGCCGCCGACGTGCTCCGAGCGCACCCGCACCGACGCCGTGTCGAGCGAGAAAAGGTTCGCGAGTTCGCCGATGACCCAGGTGGCGCCCTGGTTGGAGTCGACCACCTCGAGCCGGCCGCCGTCCCAGTGGGCGGTCGCCGCGTGCGGCTCCATCGGGTTGTGGTGCTCTTCGGGGGTGCGGTACTCGGCGTCCACGACGAGGTCCGACGCGGCCAGTTCGGCGTCCAGGTCCCCCTTCTCCGTCACCGCCGGCATGTGCCCGTCCACCGGGTAGGCGCCCGGATGGCCCGCGACGAAGTCGATGTCGTGGGGCTCCTGTTCATAGTGCACCACGAGCGCCTCGGCGGCCTCCCTGGCCTGCTCGGACGTCTCCGCCACGACCAGCGCCACCGGCCAGCCCAGGTGCGGCACCCGGTCGTGCTGGAAGACGGCACAGGTCGGGTCCGGCTTCGTGCCCAGCAGACCGGTGTAGTCGGTGTTCAAGCGCAGGGCGTTGCGGTGGTCGAGGACGGCGAGGACGCCCGGCATGGCGAGGACCGGGTCGCTGTCGATGGCGCGGATGCGGCCGCGGGCGACCGTGGAGAGCACCAGCCAGCCGTACGCGAGGTCGGTGAAGGGGATCTCACCGGCGTAACGGGCCGCTCCGGTGACCTTGTCCCTGCCCTCCACGCGGGTGTGGGCGGTGCCGACGGAAGGCGTCCGCGTGTGTGCCGCGGTGGTGACGGTGGTCATCGGACGGCCTCCTGTGCGAGTCGGGTGAGCTCGGCCACGACGAGGTTGCGCATGAGAGTCACCTTGTATCCGTTCTGGGCCAGCGGTCGTGCCGCCGCCAGTTCGGCGTCCGCCGCGGCGGCGTAGGTCTCGGCGTCGGCCGGAGCGCCGATCAGGATGCGTTCGGCGGCGAGGGCCCGCCAGGGCCGGGAGGCGACGGCGCCGAAGGCCAGGCGCGCGTCGTGTACGACGCCGTCCCGCACGTCGAGCGCGGCCGCGAGCGAGCCGATGGCGAACGCGTACGAGGCGCGCTCGCGTACCTTGCGGTAGCGGGAGTTGGCGGCGACCGGAACGGGCGGCAGGACGACGCCGGTGATCAGGGCACCTGCAGGCAGGGCGGTCTCGCGGTGCGGGGTGTCGCCGACGGGCAGGTAGAAGTCCGCCAGGGGCGCCTCGTCCGGCCCGTCGGCGGTCTCGAAGTGGACGACCGCGTCGAAGGCGGCGAGCGCGACGGCCATGTCGGAGGGGTGTACGGCGACGCAGTTCTCCGACGCTCCCAGGATCGCGTGGTTGCGGTGTTCGCCCTCTATGGCGGGGCAACCGCTGCCGGGAACGCGTTTGTTGCACGGTTTGGCGACGTCGGTGAAGTAGCCGCAGCGGGTGCGCTGGAGCAGGTTCCCGCCGAGCGTGGCCATGTTGCGCAGCTGTCCCGAGGCGCCGGCCAGCACCGCCTGAGCCAGCGCCGGGTAGCGGCGGCGGACCTCAGGGTGCGCGGCCAGGTCGCTGTTGGTGACGGTGGCGCCGATGCGCAGGCCTCCCTCCGGCGTCGACTCGACGTGGTCCAGCGGGAGTTCGCGAATGTCGACGAGCCGGGCGGGGCGTTCGACTCCGGCCTTCATGAGGTCGACGAGGTTGGTGCCGCCGCCAAGGAAGCGGGTGTCGGGATCGGCGCCGAGCAGCGCGACGGCGCCGGCGACGTCGGACGCCCGTCGGTAGTCGAACTCCCTCATGCCACGGCCTCCTTCGGCTCCGGCCCGAGGCCCGCGCGCCTCGCGTCCGGCTGCGCCTCGGCCGCCTGGGCCACGGCCTCGACGATCGAGACGTAGGCGCTGCACCGGCAGAGATTTCCGCTCATGCGCTCGCGGATCTCTTCGGCCGTCAGCGGCGGTGGTCCGGCATCGGGGCGGAGGTCGTCGGTGACGGCGCTGGGCCAGCCCGCCGCGTGCTCCTGGATCACCCCGATCGCCGAGCAGATCTGTCCTGGAGTGCAGTAGCCGCACTGGAAACCGTCCAGGTCGAGGAACGCCTGCTGCACGGGATGCAGCTGCTCGCCCTCGGCGACGCCTTCGATGGTGGTGATCTCCCGGCCCTCGGCCGCCACGGCCAGTTGGAGGCAGGACACGGCCCGGCGGCCGTCCAGCAGGACCGTACAGGCGCCGCACTGTCCCTGGTCACAGCCCTTTTTTGAGCCGGTCAGCGTGAGACGCTCGCGGAGTGCATCGAGCAGGGTGGTGCGGTGGTCGACGGGCAGTGTGTACTTCTCGCCGTTGATGTTCAGGGTGATGACACTGGACGCCGATGAGGCCATGAGCAGCTTCTTTCGCCTAGCCAGGGCAGATGGGGTATTTCAACGACCGGGGAATCGGGCGGGTGCGCAGGGTCTGCGGTGCGGCACCGCGGCGCAGGAGTGGGGCGACGATGCGTGGTGCTGGAACTTGAAGAGGACCGCGGACTGCCGCAAGGACTCGTCCGCAGCTATCGTGGACGACGACCGGACAACCGTCCGCTAAGTGGGAAACTTATCGGACAGCTGTCCGGTTAGCAAGGGCGAGGTTCGGCCACGAACCCCTCTGGGAGGACGAGTGCCGCAGATGAAGGACGCGCCCCGGCGCTCGGACGCCCAGCGCAACCGCGAACGCATCCTGGAGGTGGCACTCGCCGAGTTGTCCCGCTGCGCGGACACACCGCTGAGCGCGATCGCCAAGAAGGCCGGTGTCGGCCAGGGCACCTTCTACCGCAACTTCCCGAACCGCGAGGCACTCGTCCTGGAGATCTACCGGCATGAGATGCAGCAGGTCGCCGACAGTGCCGCCCACCTGCTCCGGACCCGGCCGCCGGCACAGGCCCTGCGCGCCTGGATGGACCGGCTTTCGGAATTCGCGATGACCAAGGCCGGCCTGGCCGACGCAATCCGGCAGGTCACCAGCGCGCCAGGCAGTCCGGGGAAGCCGGCCCCCACGCCGGTGATCGGCGCGGCGGAGTTGCTGCTCCGCGCCAACGAGCAAGCCGGCACCGTCAGGTCCGGCGTCACTGGGGACGATTTCCTCCTCGCCATCGCGGGCCTGTGGCAGCTCGACCCGCGCGACAACTGGCGGCCCCGGGCCACCAGGCTCCTCGACCTCGTCATGGACGGCCTGCGCACGGGGGCGCCCGGCCGGTGAACAGCGCACCGCCGATCGCCGCCGGGCACGATGGCCGGGCCGTGGTTCGCGTCCACGAACGCCTGCAGCTCAACCGGCACCGTCGTGGCGCAACCCCACGCTGCCGCCGTCCGGGGACTCGTACGTCCGGAAGGTGTCCACCGCGGTCACCCGCTGCCCGCCCTGGGCCGCCGATCCCCAGGAGGTCGTCGGTTCGACATACGACGATCCGCAGCCCAGGCCAGACACAAGGCGATGCAGATCGCCCATCGACGACAACATGAGCAAGCGGTACCAGCAGGCAGCCTCTGCTCTGCTCGCTCAACTCGGGCGACGCACGCATCCGGCATTCCCGGCGTTCTGCCGGACGAGGGCGGCGTTCAGGCCGGTGGCGAAGGCGCACCACCCCGCGTACGGCAGGAGGACATGGGCCGCGGTGGGATCGTGCGGGCGGCGCGGCGAATGAGTTGAGCGTTGCTGAGGTCGAGCAACAGTGTGCCGGCCAGCCCGGCTTTGGGGCTGCGCAGACCGAAGAAGAGCCAGTTCCACCCCGCGTTCAGTGCCAGGTTGACGGCGAGGCTGAGCAACAGGAGCGGGTCCGGCTCGTCGACGGGCCTGCACCCGCCGCGGAGCAACTGCTCCTAGTCGGTGGCATGGCGCGGTCCAACTACCTGCGGCACCGGCTCGCCCTGCACCTGAGCGACCGTGCTGAGGTGATCTCGCCGGTCGACGCCGCGGTGGCGGTGCTCTTCGGCGCCGTCCACTTCGCCTACGATCCGTCCCGCGCCCACGAGGGACCATCCCACCCGGGACCATCCCCGCGGGCGCGGGGATGGTCCCGGGTTCAGCATCGGGCCCGGGTCGACGGGGCGCTGCTCCCCGCGCCCGCGGGGGATGGTCCCTCCGTCTCGGTGGGTGGCACCTCGTCGGCGTTCTGCTCCCCGCGCCCGCGGGGATGGTCCCAGTCGACGTGCCCGGAGGCACGGAGAAGAGGGCTGCTCCCCGCGCCTGCGGGGATATGGTTCCTGCGCAAGCTGGCCAGTGCAGGGGTCCCACAACTGTTTCCCCGCACCCGCGGGGATGGTCCCGAGCTGTTCGGGGTGGTCGTGGCCACCTCCTAGTGCTCCCCGCGTCCGCGGGGATGGCCCCGAGCGGGAGACGTCAGGGCCTGGGCTGAAGAGTCGGGCGTGATCAACGTGGCGAACGCGCTGCCGCAGGTCGCGGCGCCCGCCCTTGCCGCGCCGATCGTGACGTACCTGGGCGGCTACCGGGTGCTGTACCTGGTGGTGGCCGTGATCGCGGTGGGGGCGGTGCTGTGGGACGGATCAGAGAGGTGGACTGGCCGGGCGCAGTGACCGTCACAGGGCTCCGGCGTCCCGGGCCGTCCAGACGCTCGGGTAGATGGGCCTGAAGCCGAGTTCCCGGCGGATCCGCTGGTTGGACGTGATCCCGAACCACGGGTCGGGGTCCGTGAGCTCGTGGAGCCCGGCGGGCACCTCGACGCCGTTGAGCTGGTACAGCTCGACCGTCGTGACGGGGGCGTCATCGGCGATGTTGTAGATCCGGCCGGCGATGCCCGGCGCGTACAGCAGACGCATCAGGCCCTGAGCGACGTCCGCGTGGTGGGCCATCTGCAGGCGCTGGTGCGGCGCCCAACGGGCGGCCCAATGCAAGGAGTTGGCGAGGTGCGGATCGGCCTCGCCGTAGACGAAGGGGAGCCGTCCGATGCGAACGTCCAGGCCCTTAAGCACGAGCAGTTCGCGCTCGGCCTCGGCCTTGGACTCGGGGTAGGCGCCCCACATCGCGCCGCCCGGCCGGCTCTCGTCCTCCTCGGTCAGCGGGCGGCCCCGTCCGACGCCGTACACGTTGTTCGTGCTGACCTGCACGAACCGCTCCACGCCGGAGGCCTGCGCGGCGCGGCCCAGGGCCACCGCGGCGTCCCGGTTGACGGCCCACGCCTCCTCGTCCGGCACCCCGCGGAAGGAGGCGGCGACGTTCACGACGGCGTCCACGCCGGCGAGCGCCTTGCGGAGTGTCTCCTCGTCGCGCATGTCTCCTACGGCGACCTGGGCGCCCAGCTCCGCGAAGCGCTCGCCGCGGGCCGCGTCCCGCACCAGGACTCGCACCTGCTCGCCCGGCTGCCGCTGGACCAGCAGCCTCGGCACGAAGCGGCGTCCGACCTGTCCCGTCGTACCGGTCACCAAAGTCAGCATGATGTGCTCCTCACGCACTGTGTCGCCTGTCGTTGATGACCAGCTTCGGCCGGCGCGGGGACGACCGGGGAGAGATCTCTTCATCAGGGGAGCGGGAGTCCCTGGATAAGCCGGTCGACCTCGCGCACCCTGGAGAGGTGAACCGAGCCGAACTCGCCGACTTCCTGCGCCGCGCTCGTGCCCGCCTGGCTCCCTCCGACGTGGGCCTCACGGCCGGAGCCCGCCGACGTACGCCGGGGCTGCGCCGCGAGGAGGTGGCCCAGCTGGCCGGCATGTCCGTGGACTACTACACGCGGCTGGAACAGTCCCGGGGCCCGCGCCCGTCCCGCCAGATGCTCACCGCGCTGGCCCGCGCCCTGCGCCTGACGGAGGACGAACGCGACCACCTCTTCCACCTCACCGGTGAACAGCCGCCGCGCCGGGAGGAGACCAGCACGCACGTACGCCCGAGCCTGCTCCTGGTGCTGGACCGGCTGCACGACACCCCGGCGATGGTGGCGACCGACTGCGGCGAGGTCCTGGCCCAGAACGCGCTGTCGCGGGCGCTGAGCGGAGACGTCCTCGCCCGCCCGCCCCGAGGACGCAACATGATCCGCCGCTTCTTCCTGGACCCGGCGGCCCAGGAGCTGTTCCCGCCCGAGGACCGCCCGGAGCGCGCCCGCGAGCAGGTCGCAGGCCTGCGAGCGGTGGCCTCGGCCCGCCCCACGGACCCCGAACCCGGCGCCCTCGTCGCCGAACTACGCGCCACGAGCGAGGAGTTCGCCCACCTCTGGGACGAACATCACGTCGCCGTACGCCGCGCCTCCACGAAACGCTTCCGGCACCCTGCGATCGGCATCCTTGAACTCGACTGCGAGATCCTCGTCAACTCCGACCACAACCAGCAGCTCGTCATCCACACGGCCCGCCCGGGCACGGAGTCCTACGAGCGCTTGCAGATGCTGCGGGTGGTGGGCTTGCAGGACCTGACGCCGACCGGCTCCTGACCGCGTGCGCGCCTTCGAGTTCGCTCCCTGACCACCGCACATGCCCCCGATCCCGAACTCCCGTGCCTTCTGGGGCCGGCAGCGGCGCAACGTCTGCCACTGGCACAGGGCGCGGCGGAAACGTCTACCACGTTGACGGGGTCGAGGGTGTCGATGTGAATGGCGAGTGGCCAGCCAATCCATTTGCCGACGAACAGGAAATTGCTGTTCCGGGTCGCATTGATCCGAGCCGCATCATCGGCGTGCGGTTGCGTGATGGGACTTGGATGGACAATCCCAACTATGTTCCTCTGGAGAAGTGATGGATGTACTAAGCCTCACCGCTGCCAGCGACGATGGCCGTCGCGAGGAGATTGACCTTGAAGTCGATGACCCAGGCACGCCGAGCATCAAGCTAGTCCGCGCCAACAGGATGACTAGCGTCCATCAGGGCGGAGATCTCTTCGAGTGCCTCAAGGTTTTGCGCCGTCACCTTGAGGCGGTGGGTCTCCTCGTTTGCTGTCAAGGATCACGACCGACGGTATTTCCATCGGGGATGGGACGTCAGATGTCAAATGGAAGGCTTGCTTATCCATTGCGGCGCGATCCGCCTCTGACCGACGCGGATCTTGTGGATATATTCGCGCCAGCTCAACTTTCCGAGGTGGGTACGGTCGAAGATCAACGTCGAGCTGTAATGGAGTTCTTCGGGTTCTCAAACAAGTAGCTTGGCGGTCCCACCGGATTCGTTTCCGGTGGGAGCGCTGTGGCGTGCTGAAGGGGTCTGACGGCAGTGAGCGTTTTTTTCAAGCTGTCTGTTGAGCAAGGCTGCTGACGGCGCGGGCGGTGCGCCGATGTAGAGAAGCTCCTGGTAGACGAGTGGGTGTCGAAATCCAAGCCGTCCTGCCAGGAGCTTTCGCGTGCTTGTCTACCCAGCCGGCGCCGATCTGTCCATCTCAACCTTGCGCTTCCTCGCCACTGAACTGGCGGCACGTCGCCGTGAACGAGGCACGCGATGGCGCCGCCTGCCAGCTGGACGACAGGCACTGCTGGTGCTGGCCCATCTGCGCTGCGGTCACACCTACGCCCAACTCGCTGCCGGGTTCAGCATAGGCACCAGCACCGCCTACCGCTACGTCGCCGAGGCCGTCGACGTGCTGGCCTCCTTCGCCCCGACGCTCACCGAGACGGTGAAGACCGCCTCCACCAAGGCGTTCGTAATCCTGGACGGCACGCTGTTGCCGATCGACAGAATCGCCGCCGACCACCCTTTCCACTCAGGGAAACACAAGAAGCACGGCATGAACGTGCAAGTGATCGCCGATCCGCATGGGCGACTGCTGTGGGCATCTCCCGCGCTGCCCGGAGCAGTCCACGACATCAGGGACGCGCGAATCCATGGCATCATCGACGCCTTGGAGGCAGTCGGGGTGGAGTGCTGGGCTGACAAGGGCTACCGCGGTGCCGGCGGAACCGTGCGCATTCCCCCTGACCCGCTTCCTGCTACGCCCCCGAGATTCCCCGGACGCTGTTGGTTCATTCGGGGCTCGCGTGACGTCGGCCTTCAAGACCCGCTCGTGGTCTTGAAGGCCGACGTTGTCGTATGGGGTGGGTGCGGATGTCGATGCAACTGAGCGGGCCGAACGAGGTTCCGGCGGGGACGTTGCGGGTGGCTCGCGCCGCGTTCCCGAAGGGCAGTCTGGCGATCCGGGTCAGGGACGAGCTGGGGCCGTTGTTTCGTGACGAGGAGTTCGCGGACCTGTTTCCGGCGCGGGGCAAGCCCGCTTGGTCACCGGGGCGGCTGGCGCTGGTGGTGGTGTTGCAGTTCGTCGAGGGGTTGACCGACCGGCAGGCCGCGGAGGCGGTGAGGGCCCGTATCGACTGGAAGTACGCGCTCGGGCTGGAACTGGGGGACCCCGGCTTCGACTTCTCGGTGCTGTCGGAGTTCAGAGACCATCTGATTGGTGCGGACGCCGGGCGGCGTGTGCTGGACGGCATTCTGGCTGCGGCCGGGGACCGGGGACTGCTGAGGACCGCGGGCCGGGCGCGGAACGACTCGACGCACGTGCTGTCCGCAGCCCGGGACCTGTCCTGGCTGGAGATGGTCGCAGAGTCGCTGCGTGCGGCGTTGAATGCGCTGGCCCAGTCCGCACCGCAGTGGCTGACCCGGGTCGCGGAGCCGGACTGGTTCAAGTACTACGCCACGAGGGCCGAGGATTCGTGTTTCCCCAAGTCCCGCGGCAAGCGGGACGAGGTGGGGGCGCGGATCGGCCGTGACGGGACGCGGCTGCTCGAAGCCGTCTTTTCGCCCGGGGCACCTGAGGGACTGCGGATGCTCGAACAGGTGGAACACCTGCGCCAGGTCTGGGTCCAGTCCTTCCGCCTGGCGGAGGGCGAGGTGAGGCGCAGGGAGCCAAAAGACCGCCCGCCGGGCCCGACGCGCCTGGTCACCCCTATGACACCGAGGCTCGTGGCAGCTTGAAGCGGGACACCCTGTGGGACGGATACAAGGTCCACCTCACCAAGACCTGCGAGCCCGACACCCGAACCTGATCACGAACGTGGCCACCACCGTGGCGACCGTGCCCGACATCTCGATGACCGGCGCCGTGCACGCCCAGCTCGCCCAGGCGGACCGTCTGCCCGGTGAGCACCTGGTCGACGCCGGATACGTCGACGCGCATCTGCTGGTCAGCACCTGCACCCGGCGCGAGTACGGCATCACGCTCACCGGGCCGGTCGCCGGCGTCATCAGCCGCCAGGCCGCCGCGAACAACGGGTTCACCGCCGATGACTTCACCATCGACTGGGCGGGCGAGCAGGTCACCTGCCCCGGCGGGAAGACCGCCACCTGCTGGATTCCCGACCGCTCTCCCGAGGGCATCCCGGTGATCAGGGTCCGATTCAAGGGCGGGGACTGCCGCCCCTGCCCGGTCCGCGAGCAGTGCACCACCTCCAGCCTCGGCCGGCGCCTGACCCTGCGGCCCCGCGAAGAACACGAAGCGCTCCGCCAGGCCCGCACGGAACAGGACACCGACACCTGGAAGGACCGCTACAAGACCCGCGCCGGAGTCGAAGGCACCATCTCCCAGGCCGTCGGGCGCTACGGCTTGCGCAGATCCCTCGATCCAGAGCAGCACGTGCTCCCCGCGCCTGTGGGGATGGTCCCGTGACTGACCGCCACTCCTTCGGGTGAGGGCGGACTTCCCTAGGCTAGGCCACTACGGCGACTGGTCAGGGTCGTGGCGCCGGGCCCGCTGGTGCGAAGGTGCAGCGGCCGAGCCGTACGGCACCGGTCTCCCATCGGGCGCCGTGTCAGGCGCCGGCCGCAGGGGTGTGGAAGTAGTGCCCTTGGTCGAGGTCGTCGAGGAGTCCTGGCTGCGCCGGCTCCCACTCCAGCAGCTTGCGGGTCAGGGCGCTCGACAACGGGGCGTCGAGACCGAGGAAGCCTGCCAGCCAGGTGAAGTGCTCCGGGGCTGCCTCGGGGGTCACGGAGCTCACCGGTACGCCGAGGTGCCGGCCGATCACCTCGGCGACGTCACGGATCGCGACGCCCTCCTCCGCGGCGCCGTGCAGCACCGCTCCGGCCGGGGCGCGTTCGACCGCGAGGCGGAACAGATGCGCGGCGTCGAGACGGTGCACGGCCGGCCAGCGGTTGGTGCCGTCGCCGAGGTAGCCGGAGAAGCCCCTCTCGCGGGCCAGGGCGACCAGCATGGCCATGAACCCGTTGTCTCCTTCGCCGTGACACGTCGGCGAGAGCCGCACCACCGACGAGCGGATGCCCCGCGAGGCGAAGCCGAGCACCTCCTGGGCGGTGACCGCTCGGATGGAGACGGGCGAGCCGTCGTAGGCGGGCATATCCCGCTCGGTCGCCACCCGCCCGGGCGCGAGACCGGCCACGCCGGAGGCGAGGACGAAGGGCCGGCCGGTGCCCGCGAGCGCGTCCCCGAAAGCGTCGACAGCACGGCGGTCCGCCTCGGCGGCGCCCTGGAAGTCGCCGCTGAAGGCGATGTCGTGCTTGAAGGCGAGGTGGATCACCCCGTCCGAGGCGGCGGCGGCGTCCCGCAGCACGTCGAGGTCGTCGACGGTGCCGCGGACGACGTCCGCGCCCGCCGCGCCGAGTGCGGTGGCGGAGGCGTCGGAGCGGGCCAGCCCCAGCACCTGGTGCCCCGCTTCGATGAGTTCGGGTACGACGGCGGATCCGATCCAGCCGGAGGCGCCGGTGACGAAGATGCGCAAGGGTGGCCCCAAACAGTCGATGTCAGTGACTGTCATAGACGTTACACCTCGATGTCAGTCTCTGTCATCACGTAAGATCCTGGCATGGGTAGATGGGAGCCGGACGCGCGCGGCCGACTGGCTGCGGCCGCGCTGGCGCTCTACGCCGAGCGCGGGTACGAGCAGACCACCGTCGCGGAGATTGCCAAGAGGGCCGGGCTCACGGAGCGGACCTTCTTCCGGCACTACGCCGACAAGCGCGAGGTGCTGTTCGCGGGCGCCGGCGAGCTGGAGGAACTGTTCGTGCGCGCGGTCGCCGGTGCTCCCGAGGCCGCGGGGCCGCTCGACGCGCTGGCGGTCGGACTGGACGCCGTCGCCGAGATGTTCGCCGACCGGCAGGAGTTCGCGCGCCGACGGCATGCCGTGATCACGGCGAACGCGGAACTCCGGGAACGCGAGCTGATCAAGCTCGCCTCGCTGGCGGCCGCGCTCACCGGCACCCTGCGCGGCCGCGGTGTCGCCGAGCCGGCCGCGAGCCTGGCCGCCGAGGCGGCGGTCGCCGTCTTCAAGATCGCCTTCGAGCGATGGATCGCCCCGGCCGAGGAACGCCCGATGCGGCATCTGATCCGGGAGTCGCTGACCGAACTCAAGGCTGTGGCCTCGGGCGACTAGGAGTTGTCTTCAAATGTCACGCCCACATCAGGAGCGATGCGAGAGTGACAGCCGCCTGGTAGGACTCGGCGGTCTTGTCGTAGCGGGTGGCGATGCCGCGCCATTGCTTCAGGCGGTTGAAGCACCGTCCGACCACATTGCGCCGCTTGTAGAGCTGCTTGTCGAAGGCCGGCGGGCGTCCGCCCCGGCTGCCGCGCCGGAGCCGGTTGCGGACCTGGTCGGCCCGCTCGGGGATGGTGTGGCCGATGCCTCGCCGTCGCAGCCAGGTGCGGATGGCCCGGGAGCTGTAGCCCTTATCGCCCAGGACGTAGGCGGGCCGCACGCGGGGACGTCCCGGGCCGATGCGGGGCACCCGTATCGCCTCCATCACGGCGGTGAACTGGGTGCAGTCGTTGGTGTTCCCGCCTGTGAGGGTGAAGGCGAGTGGTCGGCCGGCACCGTCGCAGGCGAGGTGGATTTTGCTGGTCAGGCCGCCTCGGGAGCGTCCGAGGCCGGGGCTGCGGGCCCCCCTTTTCGGGTCCCGGCGGCGTGCTGATGGGCACGGACGATGGTGGAGTCGACCGATATGAGCCAGTCGATGTCCCCGGCCGCGTCCGCCCTGGCCTGGGCGGCCCGGAGCATGCGCTCGAACGTGCCGTCCAGGGCCCACCGGCGAAAGCGGGTGTGCAGCGTGGCCCACGGGCCGTACCGCTCCGGCACGTCCCGCCAGGCCGTTCCGGTGCGGAACTTCCACACGATCCCGTTGAGCACCTTGCGGTCGTCCAGCCGCTTCCGGCCCCGCAGCGACACCGGGAGCAGCGGTCCGACGAACTCCCACTCCGCATCAGACAGTTCATGGCGACGTATCACCCGACCATGATCCACTACTCAAGATCAATTGAAGACACAGCCTAGGGCGAGTGGAACACCTGAGGCTGAGGACAGCCCAACCGGCGCCGCCCCCCCCGTTATGTTTTCCGCGGTCCTGCAAGAGGACCGCTGGCCTCCGGGCCCGGCATGACTGTTCCCCCCTGTCGAACGGATGACCTGGGGGGTGGTGTCACCGGGCCTGGGAGGCGCCGTTGGAGACGCTGATGAGAGGTCCGACTACCGCCTGGCCTGGCGCAATGCCCGGCCGCTTGCGGGCGGCAGGTCTGCATAACGTGGATGCGCGCATACGACGCCAACACCCTGGCCAGCACCGCACGAAACCCGCTCGGGAGGATGGGTTGGACGACATCGACGACGTGGGCGTCTTCCTCGGCCTGGACGTCGGCAAGAGCGCCCATCACGGGCACGGCCTCACCCCGGCCGGGAAGAAGGTCTTCGACAAGCAGCTGCCCAACAGCGAGCCGAAGCTGCGGGCCGTCTTCGAGAAGCTGGCCGCGAAGTTCGGCACCGTGCTGGTGATCGTGGACCAGCCCGCCTCCATCGGAGCCCTGCCACTGACCGTCGCCCGGGATGCCGGCTGCAAGGTCGCCTACCTGCCCGGCCTGTCCATGCGGCGGATCGCCGATCTCTACCCGGGCGAGGCGAAGACCGACGCGAAGGACGCCGCGGTGATCGCGGACGCAGCCCGGACCATGCCGCACACCCTGCGCTCGCTCCAGCTGACCGACGAGATCACCGCCGAGCTGACCGTGCTGGTCGGCTTCGGCCAAGACCTGGCGGCCGAGGCGACCCGCACCTCCAACCGGATACGCGGCCTGCTCACCCAGTTCCACCCCAGCCTCGAACGCGTCCTCGGCCCGCGCCTGGACCACCCCGCCGTGACCTGGCTGCCGGAACGCTACGGATCCCCAGCCGCCCTGCGGAAAGCCGGACGCCGCAGGCTCGTTGAGGTGATCCGGCCCAAGGCTCCGCGCATGGCCCAACGCCTGATCGACGAGATCTTCGACGCGCTCGACGAGCCGACCGTCGTGGTCCCGGGCACCGGCACCCTCGACGTCGTGATCCCGTCCCTGGCCCGTTCGCTCGCGGCCGTCGACGAACAGCGCCGAGCCCTGGCAGCGCAGATCGGACAGCTGCTGGAGGCTCACCCTCTTTCCGCGGTCCTGACCTCGATTCCGGGGATCGCGGTCAGGACCGCCGCCACCTTGCTGGTCACCGTCGGCGACGGCACCAGCTTCCCCACCGCCGCCCACCTGGCCTCCTACGCCGGCCTCGCCCCGACCACCAAGTCCTCGGGAACCTCGATCCACGGCGAACACGCACCACGCGGCGGCAACCGGCAGCTGAAACGCGCGATGTTCCTGTCCGCGTTCGCCGCGCTGCACGATCCCGCCTCCCGCACCTACTACGACCGATGCCGGGCCCGCGGGAAGACCCACACCCAGGCACTCCTCCGCCTGGCCCGACAACGCATCAACGTGCTGTTCGCGATGCTCCGCGACGGCACCTTCTATGAACCCAGAACCCCACGCCTCGCTTGACGAAAGACATAGAGGCACCCCCCAACTTCCCACTACGCGCAATGCACGGACAGAGCGGAAGCCAAGATCCCCGACAGCGTCAGGTTCTCAGCCAGAAACGGACATCACCTTACGAACCGCCCACTGAGAGTTGTGGGCTCCACCAAAGCGATCACACTCAGCGAATTCGCGTTGCCGCGTGAACCGCCCAAGGTAGGCCGTCGACCGATTGCTGCACCCAGCATGCGTCAGGTGCGCGCCTGGGGCGTGGTAAAACCCGTGGCGCGTTGGAGGCGCTACTGTCTGCCCTGACGGCCATCTGCACGGGTGCAGCCTGTCGTCACCGTTCCGTCACAAGTAGTCGCCGCACGGAACCCTGCCGCTCTCCCGCCCTGTCTGCACTCACGTACCACGACCACGCGTACCGCGGGGCAACAACCGACGACCGGCACCCGCGGACGAGACGACTCAGGGGGACGACAGCATGCGTCACAGCAACGGCATTCGCAGGGCGGCTCTGGCGACGACGGCGGTCACGGCCGTCGCGGCGGCGGTGACCGGCATCCTGCCCGGCACCGCCATGGCGGCGAGCACCACCACCTCCACCCCGCCGCCCGCCTGCCCGGCCTCCGCCCTCCAGGTCAGCGCCTGGCAGGCCGTCCACCGGCCCGTCGGGACCGGGACCGGTGCGGCGGTCGTGCAGTTCACCAACGTCTCCCGGAGGACGTGCGTCTTGAAGGGGCATCCGACGGTCGCGGGCGCCGGCAACGGCTCCCCCGCCCACAACACCCCGCTCAAGGTCACCCCCACCGGCAGTGCGGCCACCGTGACGGTACGGCCGCACGGCAAGGCGTGGGTGAAGCTGACCTTCGTCCAGGTCCAGGGGGAGGCCGACGGCTACTGCGTGTCGGGCAAGGACCCGGTGACGTATCCGACGATGGTCATCGGGCTGCCGCACTCCGGGAAGCACCAGGTCGCCCTGAACGACGGGGTGTGGGCCGAGTGCGACAACAAGGTGACCGTCACCCCGGTCTCGGCGGTCAAGCCTTCCTGACCCCCCGTCCCCGCAAATCGAGCAGCCTGCATGACGATCGCAAGGCTCTGACCTGCACGTTCACGTGGAACTGCACATAAGTACAGGTCAGCGACTCAGCGCACCGAAAGTGCGCTGAGTCGCTGACCCTGTGGTGGTCAAACTCCGATGACACAAACTCGCGTCCGTCAAAGTCGGATGGCAAACGGTCAAGATCCAGTGGCACGGGACAGGTCGCATCCGGCGTGGAAGGCCTCATGGTCGGGGCGACCACGCGGGCTCAGCGGCGGCCGAGTTCGTCAGCCCAGTTCCGAAGCGGCCGTTCGAGGACCAGGTTGTCTCCGCGGGCCACGGTCTGGAGCAGCTGGGCGCACACGGTCGCTTCGGCTGCGAGGCCGCGGCCGGACTGCCCAGCACGGGAAAGGCGGCGCGGACGCGGGCGGCAGTGTCCGGCCGGAGCAGCGAGTAGGCGTAGAGAGTGGCAGCGTCGAGCCCTTCCGGGGCCTGCCCTCATCTCTCCCAGTCCAGCAGGCGCAGCGGTTCGGTGAGGTTCGCCCAGTGCACATCCACGTGGGCTGTGGCCCAGCAGGACAAGGCCGGGGCCGGGATGCCGACGATCGGGGAAGGCCCGTTCCATGTACTGCTGCCGTACGGCGACGCGGCCGGTGTCGACGGCCGCCTCTTTCTCCAGCGTCCCTGCGAGGTCGTTCCACCAGGAGTCCGGCGGCTGAACCTCGCGCTGGAGGATCGGGTCGCCGTACAGGACCGGTTCATCGACGCGGACCGACGGCTCCGCCCGGTAGGCGATGCCGTCGTCAACGGCGTCGTGGACGGCCAGGAGGCCGGACCGGTGGCCGTCGAGATCGCCGAAAGCGTGCTGGGCATCGAGAGCGCCTTCCCGCAACTTCCCCGCGGCCTTGTCCTCCGGTGCGGACACCAGACGCAGCCAGGCGGGCGCGCCCGTAGCGGTGCGGGCCCGGGGCACCCAGGGTGCGTCCGGTCCAACCCCAGAACTCCGCGCCCGGCTCCACCCGGACGTCCAGGGCCTTCGCGGTGTGCGCGTGGTGGCCGCGCATGCGCTGCTCGGTGTCCGGGTCAGGGGGAGGCGAGTACACCGGTGATCTCTCGCAACTTGGCGGCGGTCAGGGACCCGGTGGCACCTCACCTGTCGGCTGACGGCGGCGCGCACCACCATGTTCGACTCGGTGCCCGACCCGCGCACACGGCGGGGCCGGTGGTACTCACTGACAGCGCTCCTGCTGGTGTGTGCCTGCACCAGGCCATTCGTCACCTCGTATGCGCGCGCGAGATGTCCTTTCAGCGGCCCTCTCCAAGACCAGCACCAAGTAGTGAGTATGACGTTCAAAGGGAACCGGCATGATCGGGCCCATGACCCGCCAGATCGTGATCGTCACCGGGGCTCCCGGGGCCGGCAAGAGCACCCTGGCCCTCCCGCTCTCGGAAGAGCTCGGCTTCCCTCTTCTGTCCAAGGACCACATCAAGGAGACCCTGCACGACTCGTTGGACACACCCGCCGACCTGGCGTCTTCACGCAGGTTGGGCGCCGCAGCCATGAGCCTGATCTGGGCCTTGGCCGCCCGCTGCCCGCAGGCCGTCCTGGAGGCCAACTTCCTACCGCGCCACCCTGACACCCGCCCCCGTCTAGACGCCTTGGCCGCGGATGTGGTCGAGGTCTACTACAGGTACCCGCCAGCCGAAGCAGCTCGCCGTTACGCCGCGAGAGCGACCAACGTACATCCGGTGCACGTCATGCAGGAACTTCCAGCCGACCTTCTGGCCCAGTACGACAAGCCGCTCGGCTACGGCCCTGTCATCACCGTGGACACCACTCGTTCCGCCGATCTGTCGGACATCACCGCCAAGGTCCGCCAAGCGTTCAGGTCCGACCCGGTCAGCTGACACCGCTGCTTTCTTCCCCGACGACGGACTGTCCTCCGAGCGGTGGCCACCTCCTCCAGTGACGTCATTTCACGTGAACATCCGCCGGGCCAAAGATCACCAAGTGCTGCCCAAATCCGCGCCCCAACGCTGCCCCTAGAAGTGAATGAAGCCACCCCGTTCTTGAAAAGCAGAAAATCAATCGGCGGCGGGTCGGCGTGCCGGAAGGGTCGCGATGCCGCCGCATCTGGGACTTCGCCCTTCAAACGATCCTCGTCGAGGGCGAGGGCCTGGACTGGCTGAGCGAGCGTTTCGACTGACTGGCCAAGGCCGGTGATCTTCGCGGATGTGCCCGCGGAACACAGCCGGAACTTCGAGGTCGCTGGGGCGCTCCCTGCGGCTGCTGCTCTCCGGTGAAGCGCGGTTTGACGCCAAGATCGCCCATCGGCACCTTGTCTCAGCCGGATGAGCGGCGTTTGTCCTGACCCCGCGACCGCGCTGAAACCACACCAGGTCGCGTCCACCGCATAGAACCGGGCGTCGTCGGGTCTCGTCGTCAGGAGGACTCAGGCGGGTGCAGCGGGCCTTGGTGGCGTACGTGAGCAGCGAGCCGAGTGGGCGCAGCGACATCGACGGCACCCCGCTGGCCGCCTCGGTCACCGGCCTCGCGCGCGTCGTCTACGGCGTCGAGCAGCCGAGCAACGCCCAGCGTTCCGCTGTACGGCGGGCGGTGCGCCGCGTCGTACCGCCCGTTCATCGGCTCATGCGCACATACGCCCGCCCCTATACCTGTGACGCAGCGAGCAACTGCAGGGCACGCTCATTCATCTGGGGACTGGCGTCTGAGGCGTTGCCGGAATCGACGGGGGCTGGGGGTCGTACTCGATGCGAGTTGGATGGCCTGGGCCGTGTCGTCGTCCGCGAGCAGGGACGCGAGGTACAGGGCCATGTCCAATCCCGCCGATACTCCGGCCGCGGTGATGATCTTTCCTGAGCGCACGTAGCGCTGCGGCACGTAACTGACGTCGAACGTGGTCTGGAGGTAGTCGGCGGAGGCCCAGTAGGTCGTCGCTTCCCGGCCGTCCAGCAGCCCGGCTGCCGCGAGGACGATGCTGCCGGTGCAGACGGAGGTCGTGCACTGCGTGTGGCGGTGCATCTCGCGGATCCAGTGCAGGAGCGGCTGGTTGTTCATCGCCCCGATGGTGCCGCGGTTGCCCGCGCCCGGGACCAGCAGGACGTCGAGTCGGTCGACCTCGGCGATGGAGCGGTCGGCGACCACGGCAACGTCTGCCGTGTCCGTGCGGACGGCTTCGCGTTCCTCACCGATCATGGTCACGGTGGCGTCCGGCAGCCGGGACAGTATTTCGGCCGGGCCGGTGGGATCCAGCAGGCTGTAGCCGTCGTACAGCAGGATGCCGATGGTGGGGCCCGTACCGCCGCTGCGCGGGGCCGCGTGCGCCGCTTCGGTCCGGGCGGCCGTGGCCGTGAGTGCGGCGGTGGCCACGGTCCCGCGCAGGACGTTTCTGCGTGTCGTGGAACAGCTCATGGGGCAGGAGTCTTCTGCCTTGGTGTGTAACGTCGGGGCGGCATGTCCGGCATCCTGCGAAGTCCGTCCCCCGTGACCCCGTAGTGTTCGAGGAACGCCTGCCGCAGCGTCTCCGTCGACCCGAACCCGCAGCGGCGGGCGATCGCCGCCATGGACAGTGCGCTGGAGCGCACGAGGTGCGCCGCCGCTTCGGCGCGTGCCGCGCGTACGGCCCGGGCGGAAGTGGTACCGAGATGCGCGGTGAACAGGCGGGTCAGGTGCCGGGCACTGATGCCCGCCCTGGCTGCCAGGGCCGTGGGGGTCAGGTCTTCGGACAGGTGGCCCGCGATATGGCCCATCAAATCCCTCACCAGCCGATCCTCCGGCGGTGGCGCTGCCAGGAACATCGATATCTGAGCCTGGTCGGCGGGCCGGTGCAGGTGGGTGACGAGTTCGCGGGCGACGGTCCGGGCGCGTGTCGGACCGTGATCGTCCTCGATCAGGGCCAGCGTCAGGTCAAGGGCGCTGGTGACCCCGGCCGAGGTGTAGACGTTGCCGTCACGGATGTCGAGGGGACTTGTGTCCACGGCCACGGCCACGGTGGGGTGGCGCTCGGCAAGCCGGTCTCCCCACCCCCAGTGGGTCGTCACCCGTCTGTGATCGAGCAGCCCGGCGGCGGCCAAGACGTAGGCGCCGGTGCAGACGGAGGCCACACGCCGGCTGTGCGCGGCCAGCCGGCGCACCCGGCCCAGTAACCGCTCGTCCGCCGCCGCGTCCTCGCAGCCGATGCCGCCCACGACCATCAGCGTGTCCAGCCGTCCCACGACCATCTCCAGGCTCTGCCCCGCTGCCAGCAGAACCCCGGCCGAGCTCCGGACAGCCCGGCGGCCGAGGGCGCCCAGCTCGATGGCGTAGGGCGGCTGCGCGCCGTACCGGTTGGCGATGTCAAAGGCCCCGCTGGGGCACGCGATTCCTGCCTCGAGAGCAGAGCGGCGATCTGCTGCCGGCCGTCGATGATGTGTCCCAGCACGCCTGCACGTACGGGCTGGTGACGCGCGAAGACCCGGTCCGGCCGTCGGCGTGCCGTCGAACTCCGGTGGACAGGCCACGTAACCGCACCTGGCCGTGCGACGCCTCTCCCCGGCCAGGTATCTGCTGCACGGGCCTTGACACCCTCTCACGCGACGGCAAAGAATTCCCGCTGCAAACACGTTAATGAAACGATTCAAAATCCGTATTCTCACGCACCTCTCTGCATCGCCCCTCGTCATCGCCGGTCTTCAGGACGCCTGTCCCTCTCGCCTCACACATCGACAGTAGGAGCCCGCATGCCCTCTGCAACGCGCCGGTCCGTCCTGCGCTCGGCCATAGCCGTGGCGCTGGCGCCCACCCTCGGCTCGGCACTTCTGCCCGGGCTCGCTCCCGCGGCGTCGGCCGCCGTCTCGTGGACCGCCAAGTGGATCTGGGCTCCTTCCAGCTCAACGAACCAGTGGGTGGCGTTCCGCAGATCGTTCACCCTGGGCTCCGCGCCATCGAAGGCCGTCACGCAGATCGCGGCGGACTCCAAGTACTGGCTGTGGGTCAACGGCACGCTCGTCGTCTTCGACGGTCAACTCAAGCGCGGCCCCAACCGCACCGGCACCTACTACGACGAGATCGACCTCGCCCCGTACCTGACGAGCGGGCGCAACACCGTGGCACTGCTGGTGTGGTACTTCGGCAAGCAGGGCTTCTCGCACAGCAGCAGCGGCCAGGGCGGTCTGCTGTTCCAGTCCGACATCACCACCGGTTCCACCACCACCCGGCTCGTCAGCGACACCAGTTGGAAGCACACCGTCCACCCGGGCTATTCCAACAACACCAGCGGCACCCAGGTCAACTTCCGCCTGCCGGAGTCGAACGTCTACTACGACGCCCGCAACGCCACCGCCATGACCGCCTGGGAGACGGCCGGCTTCGACGACAGCGCGTGGACCGCCCCCACCGACTTCGGAACCGCCGGCGCCGCACCCTGGAACGATCTCGTCCAGCGACCGGTCCCGCAGTTCCGGTACTCGGGCCTGAAGTCCTACGGCAACGCGTCGTCGCTGCCGTCCACGGGACAGGGCGCCACCGCCATCACTGCCACCTTGCCCTCGAACCTCCAGGTCACGCCCTATCTGAAGGTGAACGCTCCGGCCGGCGCGGTGATCGGCATGCAGACCGACCACTACGCCGACGGCGACGGCCTGGTCGGCCTCACACCCGGGGCGGAGAACAACATGCGTGCCACCTACGTCTGTACGGGCGGGGTCCAGGAGTTCGAGGCACTGGCCTGGATGAGCGGCACAGCGGTGAAGTACACGATCCCCGCGGGTGTCACCATCCTGGATCTGAAGTACCGGGAGTCCGGCTACGACACCGACTTCGCCGGTTCCTTCAGCAGCAACGAGGCCTTCTTCGACACTCTGTGGGGCAAAGCGGCCCGCACCATGTACGTCAACATGCGCGACAACTACATGGACTGCCCCACCCGCGAGCGCGCCCAGTGGTGGGGCGATGTGGTCAACCAGCTCAAGGAAGGCTTCTACACCTTTGACACCCGCTCCCACGCCCTCGGCGCCAAGGCCATCGCCCAGCTGGCCGCCTGGCAGAAGTCCGGAGGCGCGCTCTACTCGCCGGTCCCCTCGACCATCTGGACCGCCGAACTGCCCGTCCAGATGCTCGCCTCGGTGTGGGCCTTCGGCACCTACCACCTCTACACGGGCAACGCCGGCGCCGTCTCCGGCACCTACCCGGCGGTGAAGGCGTACCTCAACCTGTGGACCCTGGACAGCGACGGCTTGGTCAGCCACCGTGCCGGGGACTGGGACTGGGAGGACTGGGGCAGCAACATCGACGCCCGCGTCCTGGACAACAGCTGGTACTACCTGGCCCTCGACACGGCCATCGCCCTCGCCGGTCTCAGCGGCAACAGCGGCGACGTCGCCGCCTGGCAGGCCAAGCGCGACATCATCAAGGCCAACTTCGACCGCGTCCTGTGGAACCCCTCAAAGAACGAGTACCGCTCCCCCGGCTACAACGGCGACACCGACGACCGCGCCAACGGCCTCGCCGTCGTCGCCGGCCTCGCGCCCGCCTCCCGCCATCGCGCGGTCACCGAGGTGCTACGCACCCACCTCAACTCCAGTCCCTACATGGAGTTCTACGTCCTGGAAGCGCTGTACCTCATGGGCGCGGCCACCGTCGCCGAGGAGCGGATGCGCAACCGCTACGCCGCCCAGGTCGCCGACCCCGCCTGCTACACCCTGTGGGAGATATGGGACAAGGCAGGAGGCACCGACAACCACGCCTGGAACGGCGGCCCCCTGTACACCTTGTCGGCCTACGCCGCCGGCGTCCGTCCCACCACGGCCGGCTGGCAGACGTACGACGTCATCCCGCAGACCGGCACCCTCACGAAGATCAACACGGTGACACCGACCGTCAAGGGCGACATCCGTTTCGGCATCACACGCGACGGTGACCAGGTCACTCTGACCCTCACCTCCCCGAGCGGAACCACCGCGCGGGTGGGCGTCCCCACCTACCGCGGCTCGTCACCGGTCGTCAAGGCCAACGGAACCACCGTCTTCACCGGCGGTTCCTCCACCGGCAGTGTGGGCGGCCTCGCATACGCGAGCAAGGACTCCTCGTACGTCTACTTCACCCTCCAGCCGGGCACCTGGACGTTCACGGTCACCGGCGCCGGCCGCCTCGACAACCTCGCCCTCGCCAGGCCCGTCTCCAGCAACAACAGCCTGGAGAACAGCGACTGGGGCAAGAACCGGCTCACGGACGGCAAGCTCACCAGCGTGGCCGGCGCCAAGGGCTACACCAGCAACGACTTCCCCTCCGCCGACGTCAGCGCGAACCCCGTCTGGGCGGAGATTGACCTCGGCGCCGACACCGACCTCGACGCCGTACGGCTCTTCCCCCGCACGGACACTCCGGCGGTCGGTGGAGGCACTGCAGGGTTCCCCGTCGACTTCACGATCCAGGTCCGGACCGACAGCGCCAGCGCGTACACCACCGTCCGCACGGTCACCGCCGAGCCCAACCCGGGCGGACTGGTGCAGACGTACGGCTTCAAGACCACCACGGCCCGCTACGTACGCCTCCAGGCCACCAAACTCGGTACGCCCGCCGTGGACGAGACCACCAAGTACCGCCTCCAGCTCGCCGAACTCACCGTCCCCACCGCCGCGACCACCGTCACCAGCAACTACACGCTGGAGAACGGCGACTGGGGCAAGACCCGGGTGCTGGACGGCGCTCTCACGAGCGTGGCCGGCAGCAGGGGATTCACCAGCATCGACTTCCCCTCCGCCGACGTCAGTGCCACACCGGTGTGGATCGAGATCGACCTGGGCGCCGACCGGGCGATCGGCTCCGTCACCCTCCACCCACGCACCGACACCGGCGGCGCCGGCGGCGGCGCCGCCGGCTTCCCCGTCGACTTCGCCATCCAGACCCGGCCCGATGGAGCCGGTGCTTACACCACCGCCCGCACCATGACCGCCGAGCCCAACCCGGGCGGAGTTGCTCAGACCTACACCCTGACGTCCGCCACCGGCCGCTATGTACGTCTGAGGGTCTCGAAGCTCGGCAGGCCCGCCTCGGACGAGTCCACGAGGTACCGCCTCCAACTCGCCGAGATCCGTATCAAGTAGCAGGCCGTCCCGAAACGGACGACTGCCGGTTATGTGCGGCATGGTGCCCGGCCGTAGGACTGTCTGCAACAGCAAGGCACGGCGCCGTGCGACGGAAGCCGGGGGTGACGGCTCCAGGGCGCCGCCACCCCCGGCAGTAGCTGACCTGAGCCCTGTCCCCCTCCTGCAGAAGGCCGCCGCCGGCGGCTCGCTGACTCCCGCACCTCCACCGTCAGGCCATGCGGGCTCCACCTGGCACCTCGGCAGCCACCTCGCGGCTCGACGGTGCCGCCGTACGTGGCGGCCCGCTGGCGGATGGCGACGAGACCGTGCGCGGCGTCGCCGGACCGCGCCCCGGCGTCGAGTTCGAGCATTGTCGGAGCGTCGGAGGCGTCCGCTCAGGCGGGCTGGGTCGCCGCTCGGGCGACGAGTACGTCAGTTATGTGAACGGGGACAACATGGGGGGGTGACCGCAGCGCTGTCTCCTCCTCTTGTGTCGCGGGGCCGCAGGACCATCGCCACCATCACCGGGCCATTGGACGTGTACGCCGCCCAGTGCCGACTGCGCGGCTATCAGGACGCCCTGGCACTGGCCGGCCTGGACAGAAAGAAGTCCCTGGTCGCCGAGGGTGACTTCGCGCAGGACAGCGGGCGCCGCGCCACGACCGAACTACTCGAACGGCATCCGGAGATAGACGGCGTGCTCGCCGCGTCCGACACGACGGCCGCAGGGGCTCTGCAGGCTTTGCGCGCGGCAGGCCGAAGCGTGCCGCAGAACGTCGCCGTGATCGGCTTCGACGAATTCCCGCTGGCCCAACACACCAGGCCACGGCGCACCACGGTTCGTCAACCGCTGGAGAGATGGGCCGGGCCATGATCCGGCTGCTCCAGGAGGACGTGGAGGAGCCGTCCGTGGCCTACCGCCATGTCATCCTCCGGACCGCGCTGGTCGTCCGCGAGTCGACCTGAGAACGCCCAGCGCTCGGCACCAGACGTGCCCGCGCAGGATTCTGGAGCGTCCCAGCCTGCAGACGCGCTCGTACGCGTGCCGGCCCGCCTCCATAGGCCCCCGAAGTCGTCGGCAACCTTTTTGCCCTGGGCGGCCACTGACCAGTGCACCATCGGCTCGCTCCTGAACGGACAGATGATGACAACGAGGCAGGTTGCGCGGCAGCGCAGGCGCAGACGCAGACTCGTGTTGGGTACCACGGTGGCGGTGGCGACGGCGGGGGTTCTCGCGTGCCTGGTCATGGCGTTGCTCCCTGACCACAAGGTCGACGCGGGGCCGGCCGCGGCCACCCCCCTCGTGACCACCCAGCCAAAAGCCGCCGGCACCTCCGGCCCGGCGTCTCCCAGTGCGATGCCGAGCCCGTCGTCGAGCCCGAGTGCGAGCGGCTCGTCCAGCCCGAAGACCACAGCGAGCCCCAAGGCGGCGAAGTCCTCGTCCAAGGGCGTCCAGAAGACCTCGCGCGGCTCCACCACGCCCCCGTCAGCAGGGCGGATCCGGCCCAACACCTCGTACCAGGGCGTCGCGACCGCCTATGACGCCGGTGTCGGGGATGGGGCGTGTCTGTTCGGTCCGAGCCCGAACATGATGATCGCGGCAATGAACACCACCGACTACGAGACGTCCAGGGCCTGCGGCGCATACGTGCTCGTCCGCGCGGGCAACGGCAAGTCCATCACCGTACGGATCACCAACGAGTGCCCTCTGCCCTGTGCACCCGGGCAGATCGACCTCAGCCAACAGGCCTTCGCCAAGCTCGCCGACCTCAAGGTCGGCCGGCTCCCTATCACCTGGAGCCTGGTGAGCCCCAGCTCCGTCGGCACGATGTCCATCCGGTACAAGACCGGATCCAGCGCCTACTGGTGCGGCATCCAAGTCATCGGTCACCGCAACCCCGTCGCACGATTGGAGGTGAGCACCGGGAGCGGCTGGCGACAGTTGCCCCGCACCAGCTTCAACTACTTCATCGCCGCCGACGGCAACGGCTGCGGCAAGGCGATCCGAGTCACCGACATCTACGGCGAACAACTGACCGTCGGCGGACTCGCGGTGCTGCCGAACGTCGTACAACCGACGCACGTCCAGTTCGCCAGGCACTGACCCGTGCGAGCCCCGGCCCCGGCCAGGCAGTGGGGCATGACCGGCCCCGGGGACACCACGCTCCAGAACATCAGGTCACTGGCCTGGGCGGGGCAGGCATGGAACAGCGAGATTTCCAAGCTCGCGGACAGCTGCGCGCCAACGTCCGGCCCCACTGCACCCGTGAACCGGGGCCGGACGGGGTGGATCATCGAACCGGCCTTCGGTCCGTCGACGGCACCTGGCGGCGACCATCTCGGCCGCCGCCATGAGTTCTACCGACGGCCGCGCCGATGCAGGCGCCGACGAGCGGGCTTATCGGGAATCACATGCGGTGCCGCCGTGGCCCTCCAGGGCCTACCGCCGTCCGGAGCGGCTCAGCCTCCGGCACTGCACCGTCCTCACCCACAGGCACTGCTTCCATCAAGGCCGCCCTCACCCTTCATCCCCGCCGACTACCCGCTGGCCCCTCCCCCACGCGCCGCCGTACCTGAGCGGTCCAATCTGCCCAGGTGCTGCCCGTAGTATGCAGGTCAGCCTGCCGGGAGAACCGGCCCGCATCTCCACCAGTGCCGAGGGACACCGTGGCGGAATCCGACAAAGCGCATGATCCCGGTCGACCGTCGGTGACGTCCGCCGCCACCGACGGCATCCGCGTGCCGTCCGTGGCTGGCGACAGCGACCACGACACCGCCCAGCCCCTCCGCCAGGCCCTGAACCTCTCCCGCCTGGGCTCCCCGCCACGCGTCGTCATCGACATGCGGCGGCAGGTCACCTTCATGGACTCCACCGGCATCAACCTGCTCATCACCGCCCGCCGGGCCACAACCGGGCGGCACGGCCAGCCCCGCCTGGCGGCCGTCCCCGACCCAGTCATGGACACCCTGCGCATCGTGGAACTCGACACGATCATCGACTGCCACCCCACCCTCCGCGACGCCCTCCACCCCTGACCAGTCCGGCCACCGCCTGCGCGCCCAGAGCCTGGTCACCGCCCTGTCCGCTGGACAAGCCACGCGGCGGCACGGTCATCGCTGCTGCGCCGCTCCCATCCACTACCCCGCACCCGCATGCCCGGATCGAGCAGACGTAGACCGATCCCAGCCGCTGGCAGAGAGGAAGAACACTGCCACGCTAGGAAGCTCGTGCATCGTGGCTCTCGCGATTGGCGAGGACCTGTTCCATGTGGGTCTGGGCCCACTGCCTGAGCCCGCGTGTCAGGTGGTGGAGTGAGAGGCCGAGGTCGGTCAGTTCGTAGGTGACGGTGACGGGGACCGTGGGTGTCGCGGTGCGGATGAGCAAGCCGTCGCGTTCGAGAGCCCGTAGGGTCTGGGTCAACATCTTCTGACTGACGCCAGCCAGTAGCCGGGCCAGCTCGGAGTAGCGCATCGCCTTCGGGGCGTGCGATGCGCCGGACTGTTCGGGTGTGTCACCGCCCAGTGCACACAGGATCAGGACGACCCACTTGTCTGAGATCCGATCGAGGAACTGACGGCTGGGGCACACCGCCAGGAACGCGTTGCATTCCGCCTTGGCCTGCGCTTTCTTGGCTGCCTTCGTCGTCACTGATCTCGCCTTTCACCTTCTGGGGTGTTACGCACTTCAGAGTGCCTACTTCCCGACAGGAAGTTCCTCCTCCAACACTGATGCAAGGGGGCTGGAGGCACCACCCCTTGCACGAAGTGAAAGGCACCACGATGAACACGCCCCCCGCACCTCTTCCCGGAGGAACCTGGACGCTGGGTGACTCGTCCGTCACCCGGTTCGGCTACGGCGCGATGCAGCTCGCCGGCCCGTGGGTCATGGGGCCGCCCGCCGATCACGACGGCGCTCTGGCCGTGCTGCGCGAGGCAGTCAGCCTCGGGATCACCCACATCGACTCCAGCGACGCCTACGGACCGCGCATCACGAATGAGCTGATCCGTGAAGCGCTGCACCCCTACCCTGAGCCGTTGTTCATCGCCACCACGGTGGGTGCGACCCGCGACGCGCAGGGCGGCTGGCCCACGGCCCGGCACCCCGAAGACCTGCGGAAGCAGGTCCATGAAAACCTCGAATCCCTCGGCGTCGATACCCTCGACCTGGTCAACATGCGCATGGGCGACGCTCAGGGCCCCCAGGTCGGCTCCATCGCCGAAGCATTCGAGACGCTCGTCGACCTCCAGCAAGAGGGACTGATCCGCCACCTCGGCGTCAGCAATGTCACCGGAGAGCAGGTCGCCGAGGCGCGCAGCATCGCCCCGATCGTGTGCGTGCAGAACGTGTACAACCTCGCCCACCGCCACGACGACGACCTCGTAGATCATCTCGCCGCCGATGGCATCGCCTATGTGCCGTTCTTCCCCCTGGGAGGCTTCACGCCGCTACAGTCCGAGGTCCTCTCACAGGTGGCGAACCGACTGAGGGCGACGCCCATGTCGGTCGCGCTGGCCTGGCTGATCCAGCGCTCGCCGAACATCCTGCTCATCCCCGGCACTTCGTCCACCACCCACCTGCGCGAGAACATCGCAGGCGCCGGTATCTCCCTCTCAGACGAGGATGTGGCCGAACTGGACAGCATCGGCCAATGAACAAAACACAGGTCACCAACCGAGACCGCGCTATCGGGCGGGCCAGAGGAAGATGCCCGCGACGTGGAGGCCGGCCAGGTAGATGATGGCGGTCATCTCGTAGCGGGTGGCGATGCCGCGCCACTGCTTGAAGCGGTTGATGCACCGCTCGACGGTGTTGCGTAGCTTGTACGCCTCCCGATCGAAGACCGGTGGCCTGCCGCCCCGGCGTAGCCGGTGTGTGCGCTGGTCAGCGGCGACGGGGATCACTGCTCGGATGCCGCGCTTGCGCAGGTGCTCGCGGATGGCGCGAGAGGAGTACGCACCAGGGCGGTGAACACGCGCTCCCCGTCGACGGCCCACAACCGCAGCCGGTTGTAGACGCCTCGCCAGTTGCCGTATTTCTCCGGCGGATGCACCCGCTGGATCCCGGTTTGGAACTTGTGGGCAATCGCATCGATCACCTCACGGTGATCGCGCCAGCGGCCACCCCGCTTCGGCATCCGGTCCGGAAGCAGCGGCTCGATTCGCGCCCACTGCGCGTCAGTCAACGGCACACCCAGACCAACGACCGACTTATCCGAACGAAGCCGCCTAAGCGCCGTTTCACCCCCGTGGTCACGAGGGGCGGGGACGTTGTCGGTGGCGGCCGGTATGTTTCGATCATGGGTGTCTATCTGGTGAGTGTCACCGCGCAGGACTGGTCGCGGCCGGGGGAGGACGGGTACGGAGACGTCGCCGTCGCGCTGAACACCGAGCTGGAGCGGCGCGGGCTGCCCCCATACGAGCTGCGGCAGGCCGCACGAGATGCGCCGGGCTGGTTCGAGGAGAAGGTCAGCCCGTCCATGGACGGCTTCGTGGCGCTGTGCCGGGCGCTGCTTACCGACGCGGAGCTGTCGGCCCTCCTCGACTGGGACGTGCTGGTGCCGTTCGCGCTGGAGGAGGAGATCGTGCTCCCCGCCGGCACCGCGTACTCCGGCGAGGAGACAGCGGTCGCCGGGGCGCCGCGGGTGCTCGCCCTGGCCGAGCGGCTGGCCGGCGCCGTCGGACTGCCCGTGGACGCGATACCGGCGGGCGAGAACCTCGCACTGAGCCTGTGGTTCCTGGAGGGCGGGGCGGAGCGGACCGCCCGGGTGCGGCCGGGACCATGGGCCGAGGACCGGGACGCGGCCTTCTACGTGGCGCTCTACCTGCGCGCCGCGCAGTACTCCCTGCGGTACGGCTGCCCGATGACCTACTCCTGAGCCACGGCAGGCCGGAGAAGCCGTATACGGGTCCGGCGGGGGGCCATGTCCACCGCGCGTCCGAGCCCGTGTCCTACCGGAACACCGCCCTACTGATCGTTTCAGAATGCCGTCCTGCGGAGATGCCGGCAGCGCATGGAACAATCCCTTCAGCCACAGGCTCTGAGGGGATGGCGCCGTATGGAACGGGTGGGAGCTGCACGGGAGCTCGCGCTTGGTTACGTCCACGCTCTGAACGCGGTTGACGAGGTCATGAGGGCGGCGATCCCCTCGCTTGAGCGACTCGCAGATGTACTCGGCCTGATCCGTTCGCGCCGGATCATCAGCCGGAGTGGGCGCGTCGGCACCTACTCCTACATGGTTCATGGGGCAGGGTGCCGTTTCGTGTGCGACAACGGCGCTGAGGTCGATGTGGACTTCGCAACCGATGGGAGTGCAATCTTCGACCTCTGGCGGCTGCGCTGGTATGGGCTGAGCCTGCAGGAGCCTCTTGACGTAACGGATGAGGACCTGCGGGCTGCGGTTCGGTCCCTGCAACCGCTTCTGAACGAGGTTCGGCCGGGGTGGTTCAGCGTAGCCAGCTGATCGCTGCAGGATGAGGTGCGCAGGCGACGCAGGCGTATGAGGCTGCAGACCAGTTTGAGCAGGCCCTCGTGGAGATCGGCGCGTAGCTCCTAGCGGGTGCGGAGCCCTTTGAACTGGTGTAGCCAGGTGAAGGTGCGCTCGACCACCCAGCGCACCTTGCCCAGTCCGGAGCCGTGAGCGACGCCGCGTCGCGCGATCAGCGGCTTGCTGCCCCGCTTCCACAGCAGGCGGCGGTACTTCTCGAAGTCGTAGCCCCGGTCGGCATACAGGCGTCGGGGCTTGCGGCGGGGACGCCCCCGCAGGCCCCGGATCGGCGGGACGGCGTCGAGTAGTGGCAGAAGCTGGGTGACGTCGTGCCGGTTGCCGCCGGTGACAGTGACGGCGAGTGGGGGTCCGTGTCGGTCGACGATCAGGTGGTGCTTGGAGCCGAGGCGGGCGCGATCGACGGGTGAGGGACCGACGTGATTCCCCCTATGAGAGAACGGACGCGCGATCCGTCCACGGAGCAATCGTCCAGGTTCAACGAGCCCGCGCGGCGCAGTTCTGTCAGCAGGCCGGCGTGCAGACGTGGCCAGACACCAGCCTCGGTCCAGTCCCGCAGCCGGCGCCAGGCCGTCACCCGGGAACAGCCCACCGTCTCCGCGGGGACATCACGCCACGCGACACCGGTCCGCAGCACGTACACGACGCCGGCGAGAGCCGCCCGGTCGGGAACACGCAACCGCCCGGGATACCGTCGGCGCCGTTCGGGAGCGGGCGGCAACAGCGGGGCCACCCGCTCCCACAGGCCGTCAGGAACAAGATCAGAACGCACCCGGAGACCCTGCCGCCCAGGATCACCGAACGCAAGACCTGCGACTCAACTCATTCTGAAATGATCAGTTAGTCCATCCGCACGGCGGCGGTTCCGCGCCCACGGCGTCGTCGGCGTCCTCGGTTGCGGCGACGGGTCGTGCGCAGCCGTCCTGCACGCAGCCGGGCCGCGGCCTCCGGGGCCTTCTCGGACAGTTCCACGAGAGCCGGATGCGGGGCGGGCGGGACGCAGGGTTCGGAGGCCGCGACGCGGTGGCCGTCCGCGCCGGGCCTGCCGCCGTAGCGCGCCAGGAAGCCGAGCTGGGCCAGTGAGGCGAGGCCGGTGGCCGCGGTCGCGGCCCACTGCGCCGGCCCCTGGGGCAGGCGGTCGAACAGCGCCGCGATCACGAATGCGAGCTCCCCGGTAAGAAGCAGCACCCCGGTGGCCGCCAGACAACCCGGGGCGGCGGCCGCCGGGCGGACGCGGGACGCGCCAGGACCCCCGTGGAACTCGGCGCGGGCGGCGCGAAAAACGGTGTCGCGGGAGGCGACGATGCCGAGCGTCGTGGCGGCGGTACGCCGGCGCAGCGCAGCGAGCAGGGCGTCCGGTAGGGGGTGCCCGGCGGTACGCGCCACGTCCGCGCCGGTCCCGGTCAGTGCCAGATTGCCCCGATGGTTGATGGTGACCAGGCCGTCCAGCAGGAGCCGGGCGGCGGCCGCCTGGATGTCGTCCTCGGTCAACCAGCGACCGGCGGCCGCGCGATAGGGGTCGACGGGTGCGGCAGGGAGCCACGCGCGCATGCGGTCGCGCACGACGGGCACCCCGTACAGCAGGATTGTGACGGAGACGACGGCACAGGCGAGCGGGACGGGATCCACGCGCCCAGCCTAGGCCGTGTTGGCCCTGTCAGGGCAGCTGGTTTCCCAAGCGGGCAACGGTGACCAACTGGCCGCACTGCGGCGGGAGAACCGCCGTCTGCGTGACGACGTCGACATCCTCAAGCGGGCCACGGCTTTCTTCGCGAAGGAGACCCGGTGACGGTGCACCCGTTCATCGAGGCGGAGAAGCGTGCAGGTCACAGCGTCAACGAGTGTGTGAGCTGCTGAAGGTCTCCCGGACCGCCTTCTATGCCCGCCGCGCTGCCAAGCCTGGTCCCCGCGCGGTCCGTGACGCCGAACTGGCGGAACAGATCGCCGACGTTCACACGCGATCGCAGGGAACCTACGGCGCCCCGCGCGTCCATGCCGTGCTCAAGCGGGCAGGCGCCGGTTGCGGCCGCCGACGTGTCGCGCGGCTGATGCGGGCTGCCGGCCTGCAGGGCCGACACCGCAGACGACGGCACTTGACGACGATCCCCGATCCACGATGGCTAGGGCGTCTCCTATCGGCCCCACCGAGGCGACTCCAACTGGTCCCAGTGGTAGGGGCGTTCGGGTGCACTGACTGGCCGTTCTCTATCCGGTCGTGCGCTCGGTCTGGTTCGAACGGGGTCCTGGATCGGGTGACTTGTGGGCTGGTTGGGCATGGAGGATGGGCCCCTTGGTAGCTCGCGGTTGTCGAGTCCAGCGAGAAGCAAGAGGCCCTGTTGTCGAAGTGTCGCGTGGTCGTGGTTGCCGGGTCCAGTCCGTCCACTCCTGGGTGTGACTGTCTCGCCCATCGGTTCGGGAACGCGGGCGACCGGCCAGAGCGCCGGCCCCGGTACGACTCGGATGTAAGCGATGCGGAGTGGGCGTCGGTGCGGGATCTGCTGCCGGTGCCGGGATGGCTGGCGGGCCGGGGCGGGCGCCCGGAGGGCTACTGCCGCCGGCAGATGATCGACGCGGTGCGCTACCTCGTCGACAACGGCATCAAGTGGCGGGCGATGCCGTCCGACTTTCCGCCCTGGCCGAGGGTGTATGCCTTCTTCGCCCGCTGGCGGGATGCGGGATTGGTGGCCGAGCTGCACGAACGGCTGCGCGAGGCGGTCCGCCTGGCTGAGGGCCGCAGCCGTGAGCCGAGCGCGGCGGTCGTGGACTCGCGGGCCTGCGGGCGTCAGGTGGTGGTGGGCCAGGTCCGCAGCAGAGCGGCGATTTTGCCCGCGGTGCAGGCGGGGTCAAGGAGTAGGTCCTTCAGGGCGATGGCGTCCTCACGGCCAGGTTTGACGGAGATCCCGGCTGCTTCGAGGTACATGACGCCGGACGCGGCGGCGACGGCCATGTTGGAGCGTTCCAGCCAGCGGCACCGGCCCAGTGTGTGCACCAGGGCAGCGGCTTTGGCGTAGGGGCCACCATAGACGGCCTGCTCGAACACCTCGGCTCGGTGGCGTGCGACCGCCGAGACGGGAACGCCGTAATCGTCGGGGGCCGGATCGTCCGCGCCGGCGGCCTCAGCGACTTGCAGGATCCAGGGAACGTCGATGTGCAGGTCCATCAAGCCGCGTGTGCTCCCCGGGGTACCTGCTGGGCCTGTTCGGCCTCGTCGAAGACCGCCTGGTGTTCGGCCAGAAAGCGGGTGGCCGCGTCCACCGCTCGAGCGCGCAGGCCGCTGGCATCGTCCTGTACCAGCCTGGCGAGGTAGTCCCCGATGCTCAGTCCCAGGTCGGCGGCGCGCTTCTTCGCGAGTTCGGCCACGTCCTCATCCACGCGCGCGCCCAGCTGTGTTTTCGCCATACCACCATGGTAACAGCTGTTACCAGTCTCGGAGGGCCCGAAACGGCGGTGTCCTGCGTCCACTGCCTGGCGAAGAGAGCGGGCGACCAGGCGCTCCTCCACCTCTCAAGAGTGGCTGTCATGGCTCGCAGCTCGTGAATGAGTCCCGCGACGTCGTCCTGGCTGGACAGCCGGCCAGTCTCGCCGGTCACGTCGACCTCGATGTGAGGCGATTCCGGTGCGCCGTCCAGACATGTGCCGATGCCAGGGTCAGCATGACCTCCAGCCAGCCCGCCCGGGCATGGCAGGGAGCGGCAAGGCCCGGCCCCATCACCATGCACAACGTCCTCGAGAGACGTGACACGGGCGTCTGCCTGGTACCAGGCGCTTGTGACCGGCGCCGAGCTGCCCGGCGCGGTGCTTAGTGCGGGCCTTGGCGAGCCAGGCGCCGAGCCTGACCGTCTCGCCGTCGACGCGGATCGTCTCACAGGCGGCGGGCGGTCCGGCCACGGCGCGGCTGTCGGTCGGACGCAGTCCTGCGAAGGCGCAGGCATAGGCGACGGCGTTGTTCTGGTAGAGATACGAGGCCAGCACCTGCGCGGAGGTGTCGTCCTCGTCCGGTTCGCCGCCGGGGTGCGGGTCTGAGGCAATCGTTCGTTCCATGGCGGGCGATGCTGCCCTGGTTGCCGCTCTTGGGATTGGCGTAGAGGCCGTAACAGAGGGTGCCGACGGACAACCGGGCCAGCACGCCGGGCATGCTCGGCGCGTGCCCCAGGGCTGGGTGACCACGCAGCCGCCTGGGACGGACGTCACGCCGACGATGTGCAGGCTCTCGTCCATGTCGTACGCGTAGGGATCCTCCGGCAGCTCATTCAGCACTTCGAGGAGGTCGTCGTCCACCACCGGCGTCGCCTGAAGACGGCTCACCGCCTCGGTCGCGTCGATGCCCGCCACGCAGGCCAGGCCCGTGCCGTCGTAGTAGAACTCACCCAGTGCCGTGGTGAGGCGACGGGCCTCCTGCGCCGCCCCACGCTCGGTGTCGGTCAGGGACACCCCTTCCGGCACCGGGAACAGCTCGGGCGTCGGTCCGGCCAGGCTCAGCCGCCCCGGTGACCAGCCGCCGAGCGACAGCCGCCACGGATCGGCCCCGGCAGCGGCGAGCGCTCGCGCGTTCTGCGGCCTCCTGGACATGACGGCTTCCCACGGTGCCGTCACTCCGTTCTCCAGCGCGTCCACATCCGCAACCACCCGTCGGGCCAGTTCCACGGTCTCCGGGGAGCCGAACACCGCTGCCCGATGCAAGGGCTTGCCCCGCTCCATCTCTCCGGATCGGCTCCTTCGGCGAGGCGTCGACGGATGTCGTCGATATCCGCCCAGTCCCAACCCATGCCGGCCCAGCCGTCGCCCTCTGCCGCCACCGCTCCCCCTCGAACATGTCGCATGCTTGCGCGCTTCTTCGTCACGCCCTCGCCCGGGAAACGCAGCAACGCCCCGAGTACGGCGGGCTCCCCGTCGCCGGTACACGATCACGGTTAATTGACGGGATTTTACCGCCCGGAGACGGTTCGCACGCTGAATGCACGTGATTCGCGCGCTGTTAGTACGCGGTAAGGACGTTCGGGGGGTAGGGTGAGGCACGGAGGTGTCGCATGTCTGAGTTGTTCGACGCGGTCGACGCGCTGGTCGCGTCCCGCTCCCCGCTGCCGCCGCCGGCCGAGCGCAGGCGGCTGCGTCAGGCGCACGCGCTGACCCTGGACGAGGTGGCCTCCGCCCTGGAGGTGCGGCGGGCGACCGTCGGCGCCTGGGAGTCGGGCAGGACCGAGCCCCGGCCGCCAGAGCGGGAAGCGTACGCGCGCCTGCTCAAGCAGCTCGCCAAGCTCTACCCCGCCCCCGAGAGCAGCGGCACCCCGCAGGAAGACACGGACACCGCAGCACCGCAGACTCTCAGCGCAGCTCCCGCAACGACCGCAGCGCAGGCTCGGCCCACAGGCGAGGCAGCGGAAGCTACTGCCACGGCGGAGGCCGAGAAGCCCCCGGCCGCTCCCCCAGTCCCTGTACGGCACGCGGCACCGGCCGCCGTGTCGCAGCCGCGTGCCGAACAGACGCCGCAAACCTCGCGGCGCCCCGCTGCGAGGAAGGCCGCCCGGGCGAACACTCCCGCACCCGGCGAGGCGTACGCGCACGGTCCGCTGCTCGTTCTCGACGCCGACGCAGAGAAACAGGTGACCGGCTACGGCGTCGGCGGTCTGATCCTGGACGTGCCCGCCAAGTCTCTGCCCGCCCTCGTCGAGTGGGCGCTGGCCGAGGCGCAGCTCGGGGCGGAGAAGCTGCACGGTTCGGGCAAGGACGCCGACCCGCTGCTGGTGCTCACCGAAGCCGCCTGCGAGCGCTACGGCCTGCCCGCCGTCCTGTCCGAGGCCGAGCGGCTTGCCGGGCGGCTGCCAGAGGGACACAAGGTCATCAAGCAGCTTCATCGGGCCGACTGGCAGCTCACCAATCGGGGGCTGGGGCCATGGGCACGGATCTACCGCCCCGCCCAGGGGGGCCGCCGGCAGTGCGTGCAGTTGTGTATCCCCTCCTGGCGCGCCCTGGACGGCCGCGCGTGGGGTCATGCCGCGCAGCTTCCGCCGGCGGAGCTGGCCCGGGTGCTGGGCGTGTACGCGGCCCGGGTGACGACACCGGTCGGCTCCACCGCCGTGACAGGGCTGCAGCTGATGACCACGCTCAACCCGCCGACCCGTGCCAGCGAGCCGGACGCCGACGGCAAGCGACACAGCGAGCACCGGCCCGGGTCACTGGGCACGGAGCCGGTGGACCCGGCGCCGTGCGAGGCGACCGACGGACACCCCGTCCTGGCCCACCTTCCCCGCTTTCACCTACGCGGCCCCGACGAAAGGCTGTTCGAGGAAGCCTACGACTGGGCGCGGGATCTGACCGATGCCGAGTGCATGCAGCGGTACCTGGTCGGCATCGACGTGAACCTGGCGTTCGGGGCGGCCGCCAACGGCGCGGTCGTCGGCCTGGCATCGCCGCCCGTGCACGTCAGCAACCCGGTCTTCGACCCAGCGGCGCCCGGATCCTGGCTGGTCGACCTCTCCCACGTCGACCTGTCCCGGGTGAAGGTCGGCAAACAGTGGCGCGACCTCGAGGGCAACCTGCTGCCCAGCCCGTTCACGCCCACCGGCGAACGCCCCGAGGGTCCGGCCTGGTACGCCACGCCGACAGTCGCGTACGCCGTGGAGCTCGGCTACGAGGTCGCGCCCGTCGAGGCGTGGGTGCGCCGCGAGAGCGGCCGGTTCCTGGACGGCTGGTACAAGCGGCTCCGCGACGCCTACGTTGACACCATGGCGGACCTCGGCGTCGCGGAGAAGCTCTCCCCGCGCCAGTTTCTGGAGGCGATGGACGGCTACAAGAGCCGTGACGCGGAACTGGCGATCGTCGTGGACGCCGTCAAGATGACCGTCAAGGGCGGCATCGGCAAGCTGCAGGAGAAAGCCCGCGGCGGTGGCTGGAAGCCAGGGCAGGCCTGGCCAGCTCTGGCCCGGCCGACCTGGCGGCCGGACATCCGCGCCACCGTCATCTCCCGGGCCCGGGTCAACATGCACCGCAAGATGTTGAACCTGGCGGCGGCCACCGGCCGTTACCCGGTCGCGGTGCTGTCCGACTGCGCGGTGTACGCGGCCGACGGCCCCAGCCCCCTGGACGTCCTGCCCTACGACGCCGACGGCAAGACCGTGCCCGGCAGCTTCCGGCTGGGCGTGTCGCCCGGCATGGTCAAGCACGAAGGCACCCAGAGCGTGCTGTGGGGCGCCAACGTGCTCGAGCAGCTCGCCGGTGACGGCCACGTCGCCAACCTGGCCCGCTACATCAAGACCGGCGAGGTCACCGCCAAGGACACCGGAGAGTAAGGGGACGCGGGGCGATGGCCACGATCGGCGAAGGACTCGACAAGGCAGTGCAGGGCGCGTTCACGCGCCCCATCCCGAAGACCGCCGGAGCGCAGATGCGGTACCTGGTCAGGCAGCACCAGCACAGCACCCGGCGCGTGGCCGAGCTGCTCGGCATCAGCCAGCGCACCGTCGAACGCTACGTGAAGAACCAGATCAAAAAGCCCCGCCCGGAACTCGCCGACCGCATCGAGCGTGAGGTCCGCGCACGCTGGCAGCCGCAGATCCGGGCCAAGGCGAAGCAGACCGCGGCCACCACCGGCGGCATCATGATCGACGTCCGCGCCCGGTTCGGCTACACCGCCGCCCCCGGCAGCACCGACGACGCCCGCATGCGTCACCTCACCCTCGCACTGCCGCCCGACCACGCCGCACGCCTCTTCCAGGCCCAGGAGGCCGGTTACACCGAGGACCAGCTCCGCCAGGTCGCCGCCGAGGCCCTGGGCGAGGTCTACTTCCGCGACAACGGCCGCCGCGCCCACGGCCTCGAAGTAGAACTCACCGACCTCCTGGACCTCGACTTCGAGTTGTAATCCGGTCAGGGCGTTGAACAGGCAGCAGGAAAGAGCTGTGACAGAAGGCGTGTTCCGGACCGTGCCGCTGACCGGGGACTGACCACGTCACTGATCAACCGGGTCACGGACCGCTGTTGCTGGCGTTCTAGGACTTCCCGGCCGAGCACTGGACCCACCTGCGCACCACGAATCCCATCGAGTCCACTTTCCTCCACCGTCTGGCTGCGGGCCGAGGTCGCCCACGACGCCGCCCTGGCCATGGCTTTCAACCGCACCTCGTCACCCTCGTCCGCGCCGGAGCCCGCTTCGAAGGCGGCAAGCCAGTCGAACGGCCCGGCGACCGGCTCCGGGCTGATGCCGCTTGAGGTGGCGCCACTTCCGGGCGGATGGGCGCGGAACGCAGCGCCTCATCGAGTATCTGCTCAACGCCACCGCACTCATTACGGCGGCCGCGGGGACTGAGTACCAACACTACGTGACGGGCCGTGAGGAACAGCGCCACCCGACGCCGTCCACCCCGTCGGCCAACCGGAACACCGGCTCCGCTGAGCCGGACACCGCCGCGACAGGGCTCGCCCCCACCATGGCTGAAGCCGCCGAGACCACCAGCGCGGGCATCTTGGGCGTCGGGCCGTCGTACGACCGTCGGCGCAGCGACGGTATCCCTGTACCTCGGTGGGCCAGCATGTCCTACGGCCGTCGCCTGCTGGCAGCAGTGCTCGGCCTGCACGTGCGTCCAGAGGTGCACGCTTCAGCCAGAGCCGCGCGGCCCAGCGCGTTCGCGGTCTTCGCCGCTCCTGCCACCGTCCTCTCCGGAACCATCAGCGATCTTCCTACTCGTGGGCTACATCCTCACGATGCTCGACCCTGAGCCGGCGTCCGCCCAGACCATGCTCACCACCGGATGGGTGTTCGGCGCCGTGATTGCAGCAGCGGTCCTGGTCACCGCGGTCGGACGGCTCATCACCGCCCTGCGCAACAAGCCCTCACGCAAGGCCCGACCGGACCGAGATATGACCGCGGAAGTGGCCCGGGCCAGGGAGGCCTGGCACAACGCACTGTTGGAGCGCGGCATCCTGCCTTTTCTGCGAGAGGCACTCGCCGACCCCGGCGCCGCCGCACTGCGTCGTCCGGCACTGCCAGCACCGACCAGCCGCAAGCCGCACCTCGGCTACGATCGGCCCGGCTTCAGCAGCGCCCACGACGGCGCCCCAGGCCAGCGGCCGAGCTTCACGAGTCCGGACTACACCAACCCAAACTTCGCTGGACCCGAGCGCCAGCCGGAGTGACCCACGAAGTCACCTTCGATGAACCAGACGTCTCGCGGACGCCGGACGAGTACGGCACCGGCAACGGCGGTACATCCTCAGGCACGTCGGCAAGGAGATCGGCGGCTGGCTCCTGATTGACGGCGACTCGTACCACGGCGACCGCAACTACTGAGCGAATTCGCCCGCCGAAATGTGCCGCTCGGGACGCGCGCACGACAGCGAGCGGCCCCGCGCGGCGTGCGAACGTGGGCGCGGGGCCGTAAGCCCGTCCTATCCGTCGTGACGTGGGACGCGTCTCGCCACCGGCGAGGCATACAGCCGTCCCACCCACCACAAGGTCGGCACCAAACCGCGCAGAACAAGCTGCCGAGCGACACAGAGCACCAGCACACTGAGCGCATGCGTTATGAGGAGAGAGCCAAGCTCACGGCCGTGAAAGCCCTGACCCCGCTGGCCGTCCTTGTCGCCTCGCCATTACTGCTGATAGCAGGAGCACCGATCCGCCGCCGCTATCTCCGCTACGTCTACCGCGATGAGGCCCCGCAGATCCTGGACAAGAAGCGAGGTTGGGTCAGCGTCCACTACTTCGTGGTCACCGACCCACTCCTGCAGTGGCTCTGCTGGCCCACAGAATCACTCGCCCGTCTCATCGAGCGCCGAGGTCAAACGACAAGGTCAGGCTGTGAGCGCATGACTCCCCAAGCTTGATCAGCCAGCCGCCCCGCGGCCGGCGGACGGCGTCCGCCGGCCGCGGCAGTCCCCCTGGCACGCTGAACGGCCACTCCGGTGATCACCGCGCGAACGCGGACGTGCCATCGTGCGGGCCGTGGCGAGCGCGGGTTTAGGCGGGGGTGATGTTCTCCGCCTGCGGGCCCTTCTGGCCCTGGGTGATGTCGAAGGTGACGGCCTGGCCTTCCTGGAGCTCGCGGTAGCCGTTGGCGTTGATGTTGGAGTAGTGCGCAAAGACGTCGGGGCCGCCTCCGTCCTGCGCGATGAAGCCGAAGCCCTTTTCGGAGTTGAACCACTTGACGGTTCCGCTGGCCATGCCAGTACCTCTCGGTCGATATCGGGCCCGCACCGCGCGGGCCCGGAGGTGATCATCTTGGTCCTCGTGCACCGCACAGCAAAACGCCCGCACCAGGGCGCGGGCAGTTACTGCGAACCACGACAACTGCTGCTGACGCTACACCGCGAGGCCGTCCCTCTCCACCCGAAATGACCACGACCGGCAGAACTGTAGGCCCGGACGTTCCTCAGGTGGCTCGAAACAACGATGCGGCGGGGACCCGGACGCCGTGACGCAAGCCAAGCTGGGCTGTCTAGGCGCTTGTGGAGCTGGATGATAGGGCTCGTGCGGACGTTCTGGCCGCAAGTCCGTGAATGCCCAGGTGAGAGGCAGCATGCGGGCAAGCGACGAGCGTGCGGCGCGCCGCCAAAGGCGGTCCGGCCAGAGGATCTCCTATGCCTCCGGTCGGACGGCTCTGTTCTCGCCCGGACCGCTGCAAGTCCACGCAGGCTGTGGTTCTCTGGGCGGCGCGGGGCCTGCCCCTGTGCACGACGGGCACGGCCCAGTCGGTGCTGACGACGAGGGCAGCGACGTGGAACGCCTTGTGCAGAACTTCGCCGTGGCTTCCTACTTGGATTCGACTCGTCCGGTCGCTTCGGCGCCGGTCGTCAGGGCCTCGCACGCCGCTTGCCAGGCGTTGTCGCCGGGCTGGAACTGGGCGCGCAGGTAGGCCGAAGTGAGGCGCGCCAGGGCGGCGACCCGCTCGGGGCTCTCGTCGGTGGTCTCCGCAGCGTCGTATCCGGAGATGCCTCCGAGCAGGTGCCCGGCTCCGAACAGGGTGAGCAGGGTCTTGGGCGCGGGGGCGAGGTGGTAGGGGTCGGTGTGCCAGTCCGGGCCGATGTCGGTGAAGTGCCTGGAGTCGTCCTGGTCGCCGGCGACGACCAGGGTGGGTGTGGTCATCGTGGAGAAGTCGATGGCGCGGAAGAACGGCACCGTCTCGGCCATCCAGCCGTTGAGGATGTCGCCGCCCCTGCCCGGTGCGGCCAGCAGCACACCCGCCTTGATCCGGGATTCGGCCAGGTTCACTTCCTCCCCGGTGTCGGGGTCGGCGCTGCGGGCACCCAGAAGGAGGCCGGCGGTGTGGCCGCCGAGGGAGTGCCCGGCGACCGCGACCTTGTCGTGGTCGATCCGGCCGGCAAGCTGCGGCACGGTTTTCTCGATCTCGTCGAGCCGGTCGAGGATGTGACTCATGTCCTCCGCGCGTGAGCGCCAGAAGAAGGGGGCTCCAGGGGTGTCGGCAAGTTGACGGCTCAAGGTCCGGGAGCTGAGGTGGGTGGGCTGGATGACGACGAATCCGGCTGCCGCCCAGAGGTTGGCGATCGGCGCGTATCCGTTCAGCGAGGAGAGGTTGTTGGAGCCGCCGTGGCCGTGGGAGAGCAGGACGACGGGCAGGCCGTTCCCGGCCGTGGGCGCGGAGACACGGACCTCGAGGTCCACGGGCCGTCCGGGCACGGACAGCACCACCGGGCTGTACGACAGGACGGGAGCCGGCGAGCCTGAGGGGGCGGCGATGTCGGTGGATGCAGTCATGGTGAGGAGTTCCCTTCTGGAGCCTGCCCCGTTGCCGGCACCGAGCCGGGAGATGGCAGGCGAGTGGTAAGGCACGTCCGGCCTTGGTCAGCCTGAAACCGGAACAGTGCTCCCCTTACTATTCGGAGCAATGTTCCGCTTGTCAATGGCGTGGGAAGGTAAGCCTTGTGTCCACCGTCAGCCCAACCTGGAAGGCGCCGACCCGAGCCAAGCGCCCGACGCGGTCCGCAACGAGCAGACGCTGCTCACCGCCGCGGCCGAGGTCTTCGTCGCCTCGGGCGTCGACGCGCCGATCCGCCAGCTCTCGGCAAAGCCGGCGTCGGGATGGGGACGGTCTACCGGCACTTCCCGACGTCGGCGACATCAATCCCGGCACACAGCCCTCCCGAGCTGATGCGCGGCATCGGCAACCTGTGCGTCGGACGTGACAGCGATCCGCGCTACGGCCCCCGCCGACTGATCGAACTGCTCCTTCACGGACTCAGGCCAACCAGTCCGCCTGACAGGAAGGCCCGGCGCTGACCCAGGCGGCCAACCGGACACCGGCTCGGCCAGGCCGCCGGGCGAACCGAGGGCGCCGAAGTCCGGGAAGTGCCGCGGACCGTCCCATCGAGAGCCTGCGACAAAGGCGCTGGCGGCCTACGTGCACGAGGACAGTCAGCTGCGATGCCGCGGGCTGGGGCGTGTAGATCCGACGCGCTGCGCGCGGTGATCGAGGCTCGAATTTTTTGCCGGAGCGGCAACAGGAGTGGTGGGACCGGGACACGTTGGGTGACGGTGGGCCCGTGACCGACAACATCACAGGATCCTCCAAGTCTGACATCCCCTTGTTTGCCGACGAGTATGTCGGAGACCCCGCGGTGCGGGCGGAGTGGGACAACCGATACGCCGACCGACAACAGTTGTGGAGCGGCCAGCCCAACGGTGCGCTGGTGGCCGAGGTCGCCGGGCTCACGCCCGGACGGGTGCTCGATGTCGGCTGCGGCGAGGGCGCGGATGCCGTCTGGCTCGCGCGCGGCGGCTGGGACGTGACCGCGCTCGAGGTCTCGGGCGTGGCGCTGGAGCGGGCAGCGGGGCACGCGCGGGACGCCGGCCTCACCGTTCGCTGGATTCACGCCGCACTGACGGAAGCGGTGCTTCCCCCGGCTTCCTTCGACCTGGTCTCCGCACAGTATCCAGCCCTGCTGCGCACCCCGAACGCCGCAGCCGAGCGAGCGCTGCTCGCGGCCGTCGCCCCCGGCGGCGTTCTGCTGGTCGTGCACCACGCGGGGATGGACACCCAGCCGGTGCACGACAGCGGGTTCGATCCGGCGGACTATGTCTGGCCCTCGATGGTGGCCGCTCAACTCGACGACAACTGGGAGGTGGAGGTGAACGAGCAACGACCGCGGTTGGCACCTGGCGGCGGCGCCGGCGCGCACCATACCGACGACCTGGTGCTGCGGGCACGCCGGCTGCGCTGACGGCCCTCGGGAAGCGACCGTGCGGCAACCGCCCAGGATCGCGGTGCCGCCGAGAACGCCGCGGCGGGAGCAACGTAACCATCCGCTCGCACAGGCCATCAGGTACAAAATCGCCAAACGCTCCGAAAATCCTGCCCCGACGCGCCGTCAGCCGCTGGTCGATGCTTCGACCGATGCCTGAGACGATTCACTCGACCCTGGCGAAAGCCGGATACCCCGGCAGCGGCGCCACGTCCCAGCTTCCGGCAACCTCACGCAACAGTGACCGCATCGTCTGCGCGAACGTCGGAAACTCCGTCAGCGTGCTCGCCATCTCCCATCGATGCCTCAGCACCTGGCGCCTCGTCGGGGCCGGACGTCGAGTCCTGTGAAGCGGCCCGTCCTCCACGGTGCGGGGTAGCAGCCGCACCGTCGCGTCCACTGTCCAGACCGCTATGGCCTGCCGCATGCCGGCTTGCCACACCTCGTCCTCGGCCAGCGCCGGGTACACGCCGACCACCTCCTTGCGATACGCCTGCTCGATCGCCGCGGCTGTCCCGGCTGGCAGGGTGAAGACGCACCAGCAGCTGGAGAACGGCATCCGGCAGTATGCGGCCGTCAGGAACACCGACTGGTAGCAGGCCGCCTCGAAGTCGATCAGCCGCAGTCCCTCCGAGGTGAGCAAGTTGTTGTCTGGACAGGTATCCCCCGGGGTGAAGGCTGGATACTCCTCCCCACCCGCTGTGCCAATCCGAGCCAACTCCTCGGCAAGAGCCGGAGAGGCTGCGATTTCGGCGCCCTCGAGCAGTGCGAGCAGGGCAGCGACCCTCTGCTCGATCCACGGCTCGTCCTCCCAGGACGGCATGCCCTTGTCGTACCGGGACCACAGCCGCCTGAGATCGGCGCGCCGGTGCACCGATTCCGCGGCCAGCTGCCCGAGCCCACGGGCCCAGGCCAGCAACCCGTTCTCAGCAATCGTCGGATCACTGCCGAGCAGAACATCCGCCAGGGTAGGTGCGTTCCCAAGGTCCTCCATGACCAGTAAGGGCACCTCGGGGTCTACACCCAGAACCCCGGGACCCGCGATCCCCAGGGACAGCCCAGCGGCCTCAGCCGTGAAGCAGCGCAGGGACTCGGGCTCGTTACTGAACGCCTTGACGATCACGCTGCCGCCACCGGCGGTTTCACAACGCAACACGGTGCTACGCGAGCTGCCAACCAGATCAAGCGGGCCGGACAATTCGACACCCAACAGTTCGCCTGCAGCACGCAAGATCGAATCCACCTTGGCATTCTGCCACCAACACCCAGGGTGACGTCGGCTGCTGTGTGGTCGTCAGGCATCTGGAAAGTCAGTTACCGGGTGTCCGCCAAGGAGGGCCCTCGCGCAGCAAGCGCAGGAATTCCTGCCCGCATCGCCTCCCATTCGGAAACTGGTCGCCAAGCTCCCAACGCCACGCGGCGACCATCGCGACAACGAGCTGCCGGCACTCGTCCAGCAGCCCTCGGTCAACGTTCGGGTAGTGCTCGCATACCGCTTCGGGAACATGGGCGAGGTCGAACTCGACGGGTCCGCGGCAGCACGTCTCAAGGTCGATGAACAAGGGGCCGTGCTTCGTGCTGAGGACATTGCCTGGATGCGGCTCTCCGTGGAGCAACTGCTCCACGGCGCCGCGGTCGTCGATCGCTCGGCGCAGGCTTGCTAGCCTGCCGCCGAGGAACACGCGGTCCGCGTCGGCGAGCTCCGGCGAGCGACCCGGGTCGGCGACGACTTCTTCCGCCTCCGTGATCCGGTCCGTGAACCTCGGGCTCGGCACATCGACCTTCCGCATTCCGGCGTGCAGCCGCTCCAGCGCGTTGGCGTAGTCGACTGGTGAGGTGTGAGGCGTCACGGGTTCGTAGTAGGTCCACAGCGTCACGGCGAAGCCGTCGCGCGTGTACACACGCGGGTCTGCCCGTGGCTCCAAGGGACGCACTGGGCATCCGACCTCGTCGAGCCGCTGAGCCAGCTCGACCTCGAAGTGTGCAACCTCTTGTCCCACAGGGGCGACCCGGGCAAGGACGTCGCATGGCGTCAGCCGCAGTGCCAGCTTGTTCGAGTCATGGAGAACGATTGCATCGTTGGCGGGCAGGTCCAGCGATGCGGCGACCCACCTCGCAGCCGCGATCGCACGCGTCACGTCGTTCATCTCCACCCTCGAAATCTTGGCATGGATGAGCCAAGGCGGCGCCGATCAGCGTGGCCAGGTGCCGGTATCGTGGCACGCCACACGAACGGCTCTGTGTCTCGCGGTCGAACGACGGACCTCCGTGTCCGCGTGGCCGATCGTGCGCCGCGGCGATGTGATCCACCGCCTCGCCGTCGACCAGTGTCCGGGGCAGCGTCCTCCCTCGACCCCTCGGCACGGTACCGGGTTGCCGCCATGGGAGTTCTGCACCATGGCGCCGTCCTGCTCACACACGGCCTGGTCCTGGAGCTCGACGCTGACGACTACGCGTCGACTCTCGTCCATCTGGTGCGCGACCCCACCCCATGAGCGCGTCGGCCGGCCGTCCGCGATGCGGCCCCGGCGCGGGCAGCCCGGCGTCACGGTAATCGTCACCGTTGAAGTCACCGGGCGCCGCACCGTGCACGGCCACCGCCGGCGTGGCCGACAGCGGTCGCAGCACTAGAAACGCTGCACGCGGAGCATGAACTGGCAGCCGCCGCTGCGGCCATCGGTGTCGATGCTGATCGTCACCGGGTTGCCGTCGTACGCCGTTTGGTACTGGTCCTTGGGCAGGGGCGGGTGGTCTGCCGACCCACATTGGCCTGCGTCGCCGTCAGCGTAGAACTGCACGTCGAGGCCGACGTCATCACGGCCTGACACGTTGAAAGTGAGGTTGCAGAAGCCCGGGCGGTTGTCGGTGTCGATCCTGACGGTCTGGCCGAACGTGCGGAACCGCTTGATCGGCACCGGGTAGGTGCCTTGGTAGTTGCCGCACTGGCCCGAGGCCTCGTCACTGCTGGGCTGGAAGGTGTAGCTGATGGATGCGCCGGCGAGGGTGCGGTCCGGGTCGTAGATGCCGAAGGCCAACTGGCAGCCTCCGGAGCGGTTGTCGGTGTCGATGCGGATGGCGGGAGTCCAGTCCGGTGAGGCGGCCCACTGCTGGCCTGTCGCCCCGGTGCACTGACCGCCGTCGCCGTCGGGATTGAACTGGACACCGACCTCGGGAGCGGCGGATTGCGGGGCTGCTTGGGTGGCGTGTGCGGCGGTGCCGGACAGGCCGGCTGTGGCCAGGGCGGTGGCGGCCAGGGTACAGGCCAAGCGTCTGGTCCGTTGCAGTCTGGTCATACGGTGTCCCCTCCTGGGTGATCCTGGGCCACGGCAGGCCCGGGCGTGTCGCGGTGGAGGTGCTGAAGCGCTGCCCCGGGCGGCCCACGCCGTCCGCTGCACGGCAGTGGTGCGGGTGTCCTGTGGCGCGTCGTGTCCGGACTTTCAGGGCGGGAGGTGCAGCATATGCCCCGGCGGATTCAGACTGAGTATGCGGGGGCGTGGCAGTGTGTGCCTGCACGGTAACGCGCCAAATTGCGGCGGTCAGGAACCGGCCCGGGTCCTGACGGAGGCTCCGGTGTGGGCCAAGCTGCACCTCGTCGACCGCAACGGCCTGCCCCTGTCGATCGTGGCACAGGTGGACAAGTCGGTGGCAGGCTGACGGTCGATACGAGACGATCAGCACGTGCACGGCCCTGCCCACTTCGGATGCGCGCGAACTCACTGAGCGGTGTGGCGCCGTGCTGACGTCGGATCGATGCTCGGCCTGGTGCTCTCCACGCCGGGTCGGAGAGGAGACGTGTGTCGCTCGCTCTTGAGGATCGCTTGGCCATTACCGAACTGGTCTCGCTGCATGGTCATCTTGTTGACGACGGAAGCCTTGACCGGTTGGAGGAGTTGTTCACCGCCGATGTGGTCTACGATCTCACCGACTTCGACCAGGAGCCGCTGTACGGGGTGGCGGCCGTCCGAGAAGCGGCATGGGCGCTGGGAGCGGCCAACCCTGTCGCGCATCACGTCACCAACGTCGTCGTCACGGCGTCGGCGGACGGCAGGGTGCAGGTCCGTTCCAAGGGTCTGGGCATCAAGGCGGACGGCTCTTGTGGTGCCGTCTCCTACGACGACACCCTCGTGCGCACCGCTGACGGCTGGCGGATCAGCCATCGCAGGGTGTCCCCGCGCCGGACTCCCTTGGGCGGGATGACAAAGCCCGGCTGAACAGGCACATCCCGCCTGGTCCTGGCACGGTGCGGAGCACCTGGGCATCGCCTGCCGGTGACCGTACCGGTTCCCGGGCAGCCCCACCACGAGATCGGGAAGTCAGTGCAGAAGACGCCTGTACAGACGCTCGGATGTGCGAGACCGGACCGGAGCCGTCAGCCGAGCGCGTCGAGCAACTCGCGCTCGCGCTGTGCGCTGAGGCCTGCGCGCCTTTCCCGGTCCAGCCCCTGCTCGCGTTCCCAGCGCAACGTGTCGGCCAGCATCTCCGCCCGGGGCCGGTGACTCAGCCCGGCGGCGCCCGCCAAGGACCCGTCCCGGGCCGACCACCCTTCCCAGCCCGGCTCAACCAGCCACATCGGCAGCGATTCGGGCCCCATGTACTGGGCCACGCCGTTGGCGAGCAGCCACGCCGAGTCGGCGGTGACCACCGGACCGGTGTGCCCGCCGGCGGCACGGGACAGCTCGATCCACTCTTCGAACGGAACGACCGGGCCGACCGCGTTGTATGTGCCGGTGGTACCCGTCTCCGCGGAGTCGAGCAGCCAGGAGGTGAGGTCCCGCACGTCGACCGCCTGGGTGGGCATGGCCGGTGTGTCGGGGACCAACATCGGCCCTCGCGGATCGCGTGCGGCGCGGGCGACCCAGTAGCCGGAGCGGCCGCTGTGATCGCCCGGGCCGCCGATGAGCCCGGCTCGTGCGATGAGGAGGCGGTCGCCCACAGCCGCCGTCGACGCCTGCTCGCAGGCGACCTTCGCCTCGCCGTACAACTCGCGGTCGACCTCGCTCAGGCCGGTCGGGGCGAGCAGGGCCGCGGACTCGTCAGCCCCCAGCGTGGCATGGGAGGCGTAGGCGTTGCCGGACGAGACATAGACCCAGTGCCCGGCCTTGCTCCCCAGCACGTCGAGTGCTCCCCGAACGAAGCCCGGCTGCCATGACACCTCGACGACCGCATCCCATACCCGGTCGACCAGGGGCACGTACGCCGAGGGATCGCGCCGGTCGGCGGCGACCAGTGTCGCTCCGTCGGCGACTTCTCCGCTCTCCCCACGCGCGAGGCAGGTCACCCGATGGCCGCGTTCGATCGCCTGCCGCGACAGTTCCCGACCCACCCATGCAGTCCCGCCCAGAACCAAGATCTCCATGCCGACACACAACCACTGGGACGGCCGTCCGGCCAGGCGGATTCGCTGACAGCAGATGATCAGCCGTCAGATGGTTCTCCGAACGGGCATCGTGGCGCAGCTGACTGTCAGTCGGAAGGAGAAGGTTCAGTGCCCCATGCTCGTCTCCGACAGCGGGCAGTCCGCTTTGCCCTGTCGTCCCTTCAACAAGAGTGCGCCCAGGCCGGCAGCGGCAATCTGGCAGCCGGCCGCTGCGAAGACGAGGCTTCCCGACCCGGCGGACTGCCAACTGCCCGCCAGCGCGGCTCCGCCTGCGGCGAAGGTGCTCTTGATACTTGCTCCCAAGGTGAAGACCTGGGTCCGGGTGGTTGGGGACGCGTAGCGATCGCGTCCGGTGAGTAGCGCGGCGAAGAGAGGGCCCGTGCAGCACCCGGCCAGTGCGAAGCCACTGGCCGCCGCGGCGACGTTGTTCACACACGGCACGGGGGCCAGCGCCGCCCCGGTCGCGAACAGCATGATGAGGACGGTTCGTTCGGGGCGGCGGCTGCCCCATGGTCGCCAGGCGTACGCCAGGGAGCCGGTCAGTGAACCCAGGGCCATGGCCGTCATCAGACCGCCTGCGGCCCAGGGCGTCTGGTAGCGAGCGGCGAGCAGCACACAGACCACGGGCAGGGCACCGATCCCGAGCTGACCCACTCCGCTGGCCCATGTGAGCGAGCGCAGCGACGGGTGGCGGACCAGCAGAACGGCTGCGGCACCCAGGTCGGCGGGGCGCAGCGCGCGGGTCCCTCCGACTCGGTGGCTCAGCGGCAATGCGAAGACAAGCAGCCCGCCGGCGGCTGCACCGGCGCCCAGTACCAAGAGTGCGACGGCGGGGCCGGTTGACGCCGCGAGGGCGGAGGCAAGGGCCGGCCCGGCAATACCGGCCAGGTTGTAGGAGACGGCGTCCAGGCTGAAGGCACGGCTCAGCGCTGCGGGCGGCAGCAGGTCGCTCAGCAGACTGGTCAGGCCTCCCGTCAACAGAGGAGTGCAGCAGCCTGCTGCACCCGCTACGGCCAGGACGGCGGGAGCGGAGACCCGCCCGACCAGCATCGCGACGGCGCCCAGCCCCGTCCCGTAGAAGACCAGGCAGCTGGCGTGAAACAGCCGACGCTGACGGACTCGGTCGGCGACGGCACCGGCCAGCGGGGCGGCGACGACGCTGGGCACCAGCAGAGCCGCGACGAGGGCACCTCCGAAGCCGGCACTTCGAGTACGGTCCACGGCAAGCACCACCAGGGCGACCCGAGCCCCTTCGGACGCGAGGCGGACCAGCAGAGCCACCTGCAGATAGCGCATGAGGACCCACTTCTGCACGCCTACACGCTTTTCCGACTTCACGGACGTCCGTGTAAGCACTGCATGCCTCCAGACCGGGACTCTGCTGCCAGGGCGCCCCACGCGACCCATCCTGCCTTCGTCATACCCTGAAGGTATGACGGTATGTATGCTCTGCGTTCCCGCCGTTCATACTCGAAGGGTGAGCTTCGCCTTCATCAGTGATCATTTGGCCCTCGATTTCGCCGCCACCATGGCTTGGCGCACCACGCGCCGCGAGGAACTGCTGGTCGAGCCGCAGGATTTCGCCCGGTGGACTGTCGAAGCCGGCGTGGTGGACACGCTGGAGACGGTGAGCCAGGCGGAACTGGCCAAGGCACGTGCCCTGCGTGAGGCGATCTACCGGCTGGCACTGGCGACCGCCGAGGGCAGGCCGTCCGACTCCGAGGACGTCGCCCGAGTTCAGCAGGCCACCGCGCACCCCCCAGTCCGCCTCACGCTCCACGACGTGGGTCGGGTGGAACGCCTCGGTGGGGTCCAGGAGGTGCTGGCCACTCTCGGGGCGAGCGCGAGCGACCTGCTCGGCGGATCCGACCGCCTGCTCATCCGGCACTGCGCCGGTGAGCCGTGCACCCGTCTCTTCATCGACCGCTCCCGGGCAGGTACCCGACGCTGGTGCTCCAAGCGAAACTGCGGCAGCAGGATCAACGCCGCCGCCTACCGCCGCCGCACTCGCGAGGACGCGCACACCTGACCCGAGCTCGCCCTTTCGGCCAAGGTCCGCTCCGGTTGGCGTTCCAGCGGCTGCAGCAGCGGCCGACCCGGGGCGGGGCGACTTCCGCTACGGCGGTACGGGTGGTCGGTGCACGTCGGGCCCCGCCACGCACCACGGACTCCCCACCCGACCCGTCACACGATCGGCCGAACAGTCCCTAGTAGGGCCTGGTCAGGTTCACTCGCCGGTGGCGTGTCCGTTTGATCGCTTGTTCCGTTGACCTGATGTGCTGAGTGAGGAGTTAGCCGCAGTCCGGTGTGATCTGGAGGACTTCGCGGCGGAGATGTTCGAGCCGTTCGCGCGGGCGGATCAACGCCGGTGGGGAACGGTCTATCTACGGGGCCTACTGCTGGACGGGCGGCGCAAGTCGGTGGAACCGATGGCCGCCCGCCTGGGCGAGGACGGCAACCGGCAGGCGTTGGCGAACTTCATCACCACCAGCCCGTGGGACGCGGCGCATGTGCGGGCCCGCCTGGCCTGGCGGATACAGCAGGTGATCAGACCGACCGCGCTGATCGTCGATGACACCGGCTTCCTCAAGGACGGGGACGCCTCGGCGTGCGTGGCCCGGCAGTACACCGGGACCGCGGGCAAGGTCACCAACTGCCAGGCCGGGGTGTCCTTGCACCTGGCCTGCGACGATGCGTCGGCCGCCGTCGACTGGCGGCTGTTCCTGCCCGAGAGCTGGGATCCTGCCTCGCCCAAGGCCGATCCGGCCAAGGTGGCCCGCCGCACGGCGTGCGGCATCCCCGCCGACATCGGCCATGTGGAGAAGTGGCAGCTGGCCCTGGACATGATCGACGAGACCAGGTCATGGGGCATCGACATCCCGCTCGTCGTCGCCGACGGCGGCTACGGTGATACGGCAGCCTTCCGCCTCGGCCTGGAAGAACGCGGCCTCACCTACGCCGTCGGCATCTCCACCACGACCACCGCCCACCCGCAAACGGCACGGCCGCACACCCCGCCCTACGGCGGCCGCGGCCCGAGGCCCCAGCCGGTTTACCCCGAGCCGGCCCAGACGGTGAAGAAGCTGGTCATCGCGGCCGGCAAGCAGGCTGCCCGGCCGGTGCAGTGGCGGGAAGGCTCCCGTCCCGGCAGCGGCCGCAGCGGCCTGAAGCGCATGTACTCCCGCTTCGTGGCCCTGCGCGTGCGGCCCGCCGGACGCGAAATCCGCAAGAACACCGACGGCCCGGAACTGCCCGTGCGCTGGCTGCTGGCCGAATGGCCCGCCGACCAGCCCGAACCCGTCCAGTTCTGGCTGTCCAACCTGCCCGCCGACACGGCGCTGGCCACACTCGTGCGCACCGCGAAACTGCGCTGGCGCATCGAGCACGACTACCGCGAGATGAAACAGGCCCTGGGCCTGGCCCACTTCGAAGGCCGCACCTGGCGAGGCTGGCACCACCACGTCACCCTCGTCTCCGTCGCCCACGCCTTCTGCACCCTCCAGCGCATCACCCGGTCCCCAAAAGAGACGGCGCCGGCCTGAGCCTCTACCAAGTCGCCCGCGAACTTCAGCTACTCCTCGCGATCTGGACCGGGGGACTGCTGCATGATCGGGTGACAGCGGGGTTTATGCAGCCAGGGCTGCGGGTGGGGTCATGATGGTCTCGTACTCGACGGGGGTCAATCGGCC